>NZ_JBSXNN010000057.1:0-19845 GCF_056857635.1 Vreelandella sp. L-15
CTGACACTCCCCGCCCGCCGCGCTTCGCGCTTTGGGCGAGGGTTCTGAGATCACCCCCAGAACCTTCCTGCTTCCACACGCCTTCACTAGATAGCAGCTAGGCCGCTGCCCTCCGCTCCGGTCGCTCCACAGGCTAACCCCGCCAGCCCGGCGGTTTGTATATTCCTGGCCGCGTTGATGTCGCGGTCAATGGGATAGCCGCAGCTTTCGCAGTGCCAGTGACGTTGCGACAGCGGCAGTTTCTCAACCTTGTAGCCACAGCCATGACACCGCTTGCTGCTGGGGAACCACTGGCTCACTTTCACCAGTTGGCGCCCCGCCCAGGCGGCCTTGTATTCCAGTTGCCGGACGAACTCACCCCACCCGGCATCGCTAATGGATTTAGAAAGCCGTCTATTCTTGATCATACCAATGATATTAAGTGACTCGACGCACAGGACTTGGTTTTCGTTAATGAGTGCGCGGGTCGCTTTGTGGGTAGCGTCACGGCGACAGTCGGCGATCTTGGCATGTAGCCGTGCCACTTTCCAACGGTGTTTGTTGCGGTTGTTTGAACCTGTCTGTTTTTTCGCCAACCGGCGCTGCAAGCAGGCCAGCTTCGCCTCGTAGCGTTTCAGGTGACGCGGATTGCCCGATTTTGCGCCGTCACTGGTAATGAACAAATCGCTCAAGCCGAGGTCAATGCCGACCGTTTTGCGCGTGACCGGAAGCGCTTTTGGCACGAAATCACACAGACAACTGATGAAGTAGCGTCCAGCACGATCGCGTGAAATCGTGATGGTAGAGGGTGCAGAGGGTAGTGACCGGCTCCATCGGATGGGTAACCGCGTCTTCGCTTTTGCGATAGTGATCTCACCATCCCGATAGCGGAACGCGGCCTTGGTCAGCCGGATCGACTGCCGGCAATCCTTGCGCTTGAAACGTGGGTAGCGCGCCTTGAGCTTTGGGTTGAAGAAGTTGTCGAAGGCGGCTTTCTGGTCGCGGAGCGTTTGCTGCAGGATCACGCTGGAAACATCCCGCAACCACGGAAACTCCGCCTTTAAGCCCACCAGTCGCTTTTCCGCCGATGAGTGCGAGACCGATTCACCGCGCTGCTGATACGCCTCGGTGCGATAGGCTAGGGTATTATTCCAGACAAAACGGGCACACCCGAACGACTGCGCCAGCAGCTCAGCCTGTTCGGAGGTGGGGTAGAACCGTTCTTTGTAGGCACGCTTTGTCATGCTGTATAAATATCAGGGTAATGAGGCGAAGTCAATCTGGCACCGCTACGCGGTGCGCGCTTGTATCACCGCCCGACTGGGAGATGCTTTACGCGCTGTTTGGTAATATCAGAAGCAGGAAAAGGGGCGCTGTTCAGCTCTGCCTGATCACTCGCTTGGGTGCTGGCAGACAGCCCCATACCAAGAGCGACCGCAAAGGAAGTGCGTAGCAGTATCCTACGGCAAATAGTCAACAGTACCTGCAAAGCGTTCACCCCCTCTCCTGCCTCATACTACTTAGCCTTGCTGGCAACATACCTTGAATTTTCGCCCACTGCCACAAGGGCAAGGCTCATTCCGGCGTGGTTTTAAACGCATGACACTAGGAGTACCGTCGATATACCACCAGCGCCCCTCTTCCCGTACAAAACGCGAGACTTCCTCTAGCACATGCCAGCCACCCGACTCACGAAAAGTGGCGCGAAAATGTACGGAGCCTTGGTCATTTTGCACGGTTGGCGCGGCCACAATATCGAGCGCAACCCACTGAGTATCAGGATCGGGTGGTAGCTGCTGAGGGCGGGTCGAGGAATGCCAGGTGGCAAGTAGGTAGTCACGCTGATTCAACGCGAAAGCAGTGTATCGTGATCGCATCAGCGCTTCGGGAGTTGGTGGCAGCGTGACCCCTTGATAATAGGGCTGGCAGCAGGTTGCCAGCGGAGTATTGCTACCGCAGGGGCAACTTTTAGGCAATGAGTGAGTCATAGGAGTGGCTCTGGCTTGTGCAAGGAGCAAACGATGTAGATGTTTTGTTTCGGTATTAGCCCTGAGTTAGGTATAGTAACAGAGCAAGATCCCTAGACAGACGGAGTACGACAACACGATCGATCATTCTTTCCAAACGCAGTGGAGGTTCTCCTATGAAGGTTTACAAACCGGAATGGCAGTGCACGTTTAGCGTAAACGAAGGCGCGGAAGAATCAGCAAACTGGAAAGAGCGAATCGCGTGGCGGCTTAGAGAATTTGCCGACCGGCTTGAAGGCGGCGGCCGCACGATAAAAATCGACTGCAGCGTCTCGCCACAGGTGAGCCGTGACGAGATAGATACCTGCTTGGGCAAAGGGTTTGAGGTCACACAACGACTGCTAACCCAGCTTGCCCAGCAGCAGGCGTGCGAAGATGTGATGCGCCATGCGAAAGCCGAGCTTTACGAAGAGCAGCATCAGCACTAACAGCCAGACCGTAAGCGTCTCAAGAAAACACCCGCCCGATGACACCGGCGGGTGTTTTTTATTGGGCGCAAGCAGCCGACCATTAGCCCGCGAAAGGCGCTTCCATGGCGCGGCCCAAACGCTGCATGAAGGCACTGCACTCGTCTAGCTGCGCCGTGTCAATGTACTCGTCGGGCTGGTGCGCCTGGGTAATGCTGCCCGGCCCTAAAATGATGGTTTGTAGCCCCTGCCCCTGGAACTGTCCGGCCTCCGTCGCATAGGCCACCGCGTGCTGGCAGCAGCCGCTGGGCAGGTGATCCTGCGCTAACCGCAGCACCTGCTGATTGTCTCGGTCGGCCAGCCCCGGTACCGTCACGTTCAGCGGTTCAGTAATAATTTCCACGGTTTTGCCCTGAGCACTTAACGCCTCACTGAGCATTGCGCAGTAGTCGCTAAAGCGCCCGTACACCTCTTCAAAGGTTTCTGTGGGTAGGTGGCGAATTTCCCACTCGAACTGGCACTCCCGAGCCATGATATTAATGGCCGTGCCGCCTTTGATTTTACCCACATGCAAGCTGGTATGCGGCACGTTAAAAGCCTCATCCACGCGCCCCTCTTCCACCAGCGCGGCCATAGTGTCCTCGATGAACGTCACTAGCCTTGCGGCCACGTGGATCGCGGACGTGCCCTGATTCACCTGGCTGCTGTGCGCTTCACGGCCAATCACTGTGGTACGCAGGTTGGTCGCACCTTTTTGCGCCACCACCGGCTGCATGCTGGTGGGCTCGCCGACAATCACGTGGGCCGTGGTGGAGTAGTGCTCATAAAAGCGCTTAATCAGGCTGGGGGCGCCCACGCAGCCGATCTCTTCGTCATAAGAGAAGCCGAAGTAGATCGGCTGCTTCAGCGGTGCCTTCGCCCAGGTGGGCACCATGGCGAGCGCGCAGGCAATAAAGCCCTTCATATCGCAAGTGCCGCGGCCATACAAACGGCCATCACCGCCATCGCGCAGGGTAAACGGGTCGCTGCTCCATGGCTGCCCTACGACGGGCACCACATCCGTATGCCCGGAAAGCATCACCCCGCCGGGCGCATCAGGGCCGATGCGCGCAATCAGGTTGGCTTTGGTACCGCAGGGGCTCATCACACGCTCAGCGGTCACGCCGTAATCGGCTAAATAGCGCTCAACAAACTCAATCAGCGCCAGGTTCGACTCGCTAGAGGTGGTATCAAACGCCACCAGTTGGGTCAGCAGCGCAGTTACGTTCGTCATGTTTATCTCGTTGGTTAGGCTTTTTAGCCACCCTAGCACCCCGCATTCCCTTTGCCTACTGGGCGCTACCAGCGTCTCGCCGAATGTTGTCCGTCACGACAAGTTCACCGTGCATTCATGAAATCGTCATCTACACTTTCTACTATTCAGTGCACCCAAAAACCTTAATAAACGTACTGCGCACGACCTACAAGGAGCCGTTATGTCTCGTTTCACGTTGCACGCGCTTGCCCTCGGTGTGGCGACCGCCACGTTAAGTGTTTCTGCCAATGCCGCTACCGAAGTGACCTGGTGGCACGCCATGGGCGGTCAACTCGGTGAAATTCTGGAAGGCATGACCGAGGAGTTCAATGCTTCTCAAGATGAGTACCGCGTGACGCCCAGCTACCGCGGCAACTACACCGAAACCATGACCGGCGCCATTGCAGCGTTCCGCGCAGGCGAGCAGCCGCACATCCTGCAGGTGTTTGAAGTCGGCACCGGCACCATGATGAACGCCGAAGGGGCGATTTATCCGGTGTATGAGCTGATGGAAGCTCATGGCCGTGCGTTTGATCGCGAAGCCTTCCTGCCCGCCGTGGTGGGCTACTACACCGATACCAACGGCAATATGCTGTCGTTCCCGTTTAACTCCTCCACGCCCATCATGTACTACAACCGTGATGCGTTTGAGGAAGCTGGCCTAGACCCAGAACAGCCGCCGCAAACCTGGGAAGAGCTCGCAGAGTACGCCACTCAAATTACCGAATCGGGTGCGGCCAACTGCGGCTTTACCACCTCTTGGCCGAGCTGGGTGATGCTGGAGAACTTCTCCGCTATGCACAACTCGCCGTTGGGTACGCTGGAAAACGGCTTTGGCGGCATGGAAACCGAGCTGAACTTCAACAACGAGCTGGTCGCCCGCCACTGGGACAACCTGAAAACCTGGCAAGACGCTGGCGCGTTCAAATGGGGCGGCCCGGGTTCTGGCCCGGATGCCGAACCCATGTTCTACTCCCAGGAGTGCGCGATCTTCTTTGGCTCCTCTGCTTCCCGTGCCGACGTCGCTGCCAATGCCGACTTCGAAGTGGGCTTTGGCATGCAGCCCTACTACGACGACGTAGAAGGTGCGCCGCAAAACTCCATCATTGGCGGGGCTACCTTGTGGGCTTTGCAAGGCCACACCGATGAGGAGTACGCCGCCGTAGCAGCGTTTTTCGAGTATCTCTCCCAGCCGGAAGTTCAGGCCGAGTGGCACCAGCAGACCGGCTACCTGCCGATCACGCAAGCCGCTTGGGATCTGAGCCAAGAGCAGGGTTACTACGATGAGAACCCCGGTGCGGATATTTCGCTCAAGCAGATGACGCTGAACGAGCCCACCGAGAACTCCAAAGGCCTGCGCTTTGGCAACTTCGTCCAGATCCGCGACATCATCTCTGAAGAGATGGAAGCTGTGATGACCGGCAACAAGTCGGGCCAAGAAGCGGCCGATGCGGCAGTAGAGCGCGGCAACCAACTACTGCGCGACTTTGAATCCGCGAATCAGTAAGTAAGCACCTGCTTCGCCGCCTGCCCTTGGCAGGCGGCGAGCCTGTTTTTAAGTGCCCCACTTATTGGTGCCGTTTATAGACGCAGGATACGTTGCCTATGCAAACCAAACGCATGACCTTCCCAGGGCGTTTTTTGCCCTACGCCCTGCTGGCTCCTCAGGTCATTGTCACGCTGATTTTCTTTATCTGGCCGGCCGGACAAGCGCTCTATCAGTCGCTACTTCGTGAAGATGCTTTTGGGCTACGCACGACCTTCGTGGGGCTGGAGAATTTTTCCCGCCTGTTTCGTGACGGCAACTATCTCAACTCGCTCTCGGTGACGGCCATTTTTGCCATTGGCACCACGCTGCTGTCCATGGCGGCGGCGCTGCTGCTGGCCTGCACGGTGAATCGCATGATTCGCTCGCGCAGCACCTACACCACACTACTGGTATGGCCCTATGCCATTGCCCCCGCCATTGCCGGGGTACTGTGGTGGTTCATCTTCAATCCCTCCATCGGCATCGTGCCTTATATGCTGGATATGGTGGGCTATCAGTGGAACCACCGAACCTCAGGGGCGGACGCCATGCTGCTGGTGATTTTTGCCGCCGCCTGGAAACAGATCTCCTATAACTTTCTGTTCTTCCTGGCCGGGCTGCAGTCGATCCCCCAATCGCTTATCGAAGCCGCCGCCATTGATGGTGCCAGCCCCATGAAGCGCTTCTGGACCATTGTGTTTCCCCTACTGTCTCCCACCACCTTCTTCCTGATGGTAGTGAACGTGGTGTACGCGATGTTCGATACCTTCGGGATTATTCACGCCACTACCCAGGGCGGCCCCGCCCAGGCCACCAACACACTAGTGTACAAGGTGTACGCCGATGGCTTTGTCGGCCTGAACCTGGGGTCATCTGCCGCGCAGTCGGTGATTTTGATGGTGATTGTGGTCGCACTCACGGTGGTGCAGTTCCGCTTTATTGAGCGCCGGGTGAACTACTAGCCGCAGGCTGACTGTTGGAGTCTTGTCATGGTTGAAAATCGTCCCTGGGCGAACTTTTTTGCCCACTTAACGCTGATGGTAGGCGTCGCGGTGGTGGTGTTTCCCGTCTACGTGGCGCTGGTAGCCTCTACCCAAGCGCCGGGCGACCTGCTGCGCGGCACGCTGCCGATGCTGCCTGGTGCCCACGGCATCGAAAACTTTACTCGCATGTGGCAATCCGGCGTGTCTAACGCGGGCGCACCGCCGGCCGGCACTATGCTATGGAACAGCTTCATCATGGCCATGGCGATTACCGTGGGTAAGCTGTCGATCTCGCTGCTTTCCGCGTTTGCGATTGTCTACTTCCGCTTCCGCTTTCGGATGTTCTTCTTCTGGCTGATTTTCATCACGCTGATGCTACCCGTCGAAGTCCGCATTATTCCGACATTTCAGGTCGTTGCAGATCTCAATATGCTAAACAGCTTCGCGGGGCTTTCGATACCGCTGATTGCTTCCGCCACCGCGACGTTTCTGTTTCGGCAGTTTTTCATGACCATCCCCGAGGAGATGTTGGAAGCCGCGCGGGTCGATGGCGCAGGCCCACTGAAATTCTTCAAAGACATTTTGATGCCGCTCTCGATCACCAATATCGCCGCACTGTTCGTGATCATGTTTATTTACGGCTGGAACCAGTATCTGTGGCCGCTGCTGATCACCACCGACCCGGACTACTACACCATTGTGATGGGCATTCAGCGCATGACCTCTGAAGAGAACCCTCAGTGGCATCTCATTATGGCCGCCGTGGTGATGGCGGCTCTGCCGCCGGTATTAGTGATTTTGTTCATGCAACGCCTGTTTGTGAAAGGCCTGACCGAGACGGAGAAATAACCATGGCCAGCATTACCTTGGAAGGGCTGAAAAAAACCTACGCGGGCAACGTGGCGGCGGTCAAAGGGGTCGATTTACACATTCAGGACGGCGAGTTTGTGGTGTTGGTCGGGCCTTCCGGCTGCGGTAAATCCACCCTGCTGCGCATGGTGGCAGGCCTAGAGACCATCACCGAGGGCACCCTAAAAATCGGCGAGCGTGTAGTGAACCAGCTAGAGCCCGCCGAGCGGGATATCGCCATGGTGTTCCAAAACTACGCCCTCTACCCGCATATGACGGTGTATAACAACTTGGCGTATGGCCTGAAGAATCGCGGCTTCAAGAAAGACGACATCGACCAGCGGGTGCGCACGGCGGCCAAGATGCTGGAGATTGAGGACTTTTTGGAGCGCAAACCACGCAAGCTCTCCGGCGGCCAGCGCCAGCGGGTGGCGATGGGCCGTGCGTTAGTGCGCGAGCCCGCCGCGTTTCTGTTTGATGAGCCGCTCTCTAACCTAGATGCTAAGCTGCGCGTGCAGATGCGCGTTGAGATCAAGCAGCTTCAGCGGCGGTTAAAAACCACCAGCCTCTATGTGACCCACGACCAGCTCGAGGCGATGACGCTGGGGGATAGGCTCGTGGTGCTCAATGCTGGTCAGATCGAGCAGGTGGGCACCCCGATGGAGATCTACGCCCGTCCGGCCACTATGTTTGTGGCGGAATTTATTGGCTCCCCGGCTATGAACATGCTGCCGCTGGATTACCTTGCGCAGCAGGATACCCAGGGCGTGCTGAGCCAGTTGCCGAAAGAGACTGATACCGTCGGCATCCGCCCAGACGATATGCAGCTCGCCCCGCCAGCCGCGCCCTATATAACGTTGAACGCTACCTTGATGCTGTTTGAAGCCGCCGGGGCAGAGAGCCATCTCTACCTAAACTTGGCAGGCAGCGACCAACCTACGGTGGTGCGTACCGCAGGCCAGCCGCCGGTCAGCGAAGGTGAAACGCTGCAGGTGTACGTGACCAGCGATGCGCTTCACCCGTTCAACAGCACCACCGGCAAGCGCACCGCCCATTAGTACGCAGCGCCTTAGGCGGGTAACAACGTTACTCGCCTAAGGCGCAGTCGGTACCGCTATGCCCCAATCCTATTCGCATGGCCGATACCGGCATGGTTACCTGGGTATTCAAAAAAGAGACGAGCACAAGCACCGCAACGACGTCTCTTGGTATATTGCCAAACGGCCTGGCACCCGCCAGAAGCGAGATGCCAGGCGACAGAAAGTCGAAAAAATCAAAGCCAGTATCCGTGCCAAGATGGAGCACCCCTTTCGGTACATCAAACACGTTTTTGGTTATGGCAAGGCTCGCTATCGTGGACTGGCCAAAAACACTCAGCGCCTCACTTACTGCATGATGGCTGTCTGTCATCGCTTGTTCACTTGCCTGTCTTGGCAGTGTCATTGTGCCCGCGCAACATAATGAGAAACGTGATAAAGGGACGAATCGCTCATGCGGCTCTGTATCGTTAGCGAAACATGGTCTCCAGAAATTAACGGCGTTGCGCATACTCTCAACCGGATATGTCGTGAGCTGCAGCGGCTGGGCGTCACAATGGATGTGATTCGCCCTAAGCCTAAGGCACCCGGCAGTGCCGCCTATGCCACCCAAGAACTACAGGTTAACCACCTGGCGCTGCCCGGCTATCGTGATGTTCAGGT
Organism: Vreelandella sp. L-15; assembly: GCF_056857635.1. NCBI lineage: Bacteria > Pseudomonadati > Pseudomonadota > Gammaproteobacteria > Oceanospirillales > Halomonadaceae > Vreelandella > Vreelandella sp. L-15. The sequence continues at coordinate 8,768 of NZ_JBSXNN010000057.1, forward strand.
GGGATTTGCTCGCCCGTCCACGTTGCAGCGGTTTTGGCAACAGCACCGGCCAGATGTGATTTATTTAGCCACCCAAGGCCCGCTCGGCTGGGCAGCTCGCCAGGCAGCGCAACAGTTGAGCATTCCGCTGGTGGCAGGTTGGCACACCAACTTCGATCATTACTGCCATGATTACGGCGCCTCTTGGCTCTCTGCCGCGACTCGCCGCTATTTGCGCTACTTTCACAATGGCTGCGCACTGACACTAGTGCCCACTCATCAGCAAGCCACAGCTTTACGCCAACAGGGTATCCATGAAGTACAGGTGCTCGCTCGGGGGATTGATGGGGAAAAATTCTCTCCAGCTCACCGTAGTGCAGAGCTGCGTAAGCAGTGGGGAGTTAGCGAGCACCAGCCGGTCGCCCTCTATGTCGGGCGACTCGCACCAGAGAAGAATCTGGCCCTGCTACAAGAAACGCTGCAAGCCATGCGCAATGTGCGCCCCGATATGGCACAGGTGATCGTTGGTGATGGCCCAGGGCGTGCACAGTTAGAGAAGGCACTCCCTGACGCACATTTCACCGGATTTGTGGATAAACATGAGCTAGCTTGCCACTACGCCAGTGCTGATATGTTTGTATTTCCTTCGCTGTCGGAAACGTGGGGCAACGTAGTAACGGAGGCAATGGCAAGCGGCTTGGCGGTAGTTGCTTATCGTCATGCAGCCAGCGCGGAGCTGATCCAAAACGGCCATAACGGGGTGACCGTAGCGCCTAACGACGCCCACGGTTTTCAAGAAGCGGCCGTGGCACTGTGCCAACACCCCGCCGATTACGCACGAATAGGAAGAGTTGCCCGTTTACGCGCGCTAGAACAAAGCTGGTCGGGCATTGCTGAGCAGTTTCTGCGCTACCTACACCATGCCCAGGAGGCCCACCATGCGAGCTCGCCCGCTTGTCGTATTCGATCGTCTTGACCTGTGGGAGTGGCGGTTTTGCCAACGGGTCACGCATCTCTCGCTCTACCGCCCCTGGCGGCTAACGCTGAAAACAGCCAGTAAGTTAGGCGACTGGCCGGTGTGGGTACTGCTGATTGCTGCCCAGCCCTGGCTTCAACCTGATGGCACGTGGCGGATGATGCAGTACTCGCTGATCGCCCTGGTAGCTGTCACGGTTTATAAGCTGGTCAAAACCAAGCTGTGCCGAGAGCGCCCCTTTATCACTTACCTGGGAGGCGTACACTGCGGTGAACCCGCTCGAGATCGCTACAGTTTCCCCAGTGGCCACACCATGCACGCCGTCATGTTCAGCGTATTAGTGGCCGCCCACACCCCCTGGCTGCTGCCGATTGTTCTTCCACTCAGCCTACTCATTGCAATTTCTCGAGTGGGGCTGGGGCTGCATTATGTCAGCGATGTACTGGTTGGTGGCGTGATGGGCTATGGCTTTGCACTGCTGAGCCTTTATTGGATGGGGTAAGAGTCTCTACATGCCAACATGCAAAAGCCACCCAAAAAAGGGTGGCTTTTTATTTATTATTCAATCAGTTACATATCAGGCGGCATGTCGTCGCGATCCTCTGTAGCCGTCATAAATGATGTTTTAAACATCATGTACAGGCCCCCCCCCGAAAACCCTAGAAACAGCACGAACATGCAGAACATCAATACCATCACCATAGCGCTTGTCCCTGTCAGTGTGCGGCCGATGCGTTGACGTCTTATAACCGCTGATTTTGGTTTACCCGAAAGGATAGACCAAAATACTTTGCATATCTGTACAGGAACTATGCAACACCCCTAAGGCGAGAAAAAACGTTATATAAATCAATGTATTAATGATTGAAAAATAAACGCAAAAAAACCACCTCACAGTTGCGAGATGGCTGTTTTGCATCGCTGCCACTCCTTGGCTTCGATGATCAGCACGGCCTTATGCTGATAAGAGTGAGCAGGCTAAGAGTCCATTCACGTCCATGATGCTTACTGGGCCTCCTGCCCTCCTCTACTGCCTATTAGCCTGCTCACGCTTTGATGGGTTGGAACTTGGTTGCTAACAGTGAAATTGGTTAAATCATCAATGGTGACACTATAAGTATTAACACTTATAACACTGCAGGCATTGGGCCAATCATACCAATAAATAAAAAATATCTTTAATATCAATAAATTAAACAAAAAAATAAAAGCCCAGCCTAACCGAAATTGACAGAAAACTCAGGGATGACATGGATAGTATTGACACATGCGACAAATGCGCACGGTTCACATCTATGCTAAGGAGAGATAAGCAGCGTTGGTAAAACGTTCCACCTCATGGCTACTTACCGGTGGCAACCCGCACCAACAGCGCTTATGTTACTCATCACAACATGACGCCCCAGCGGGGCATTATTTAGTAGAGAGGAAAGACCCAATGAAACGCACCATTGCGCTTGGCATACTCTTACTGGCCACACTACTCACCATTAGCGGCTGTAACACAGTTCGCGGTATGGGCCAGGATATTGAGCAGGGTGGTGAAGCCATTCAGCGTTCGGCGGATTAACCATGATGATGACCGTCTACCTTTCACATGGCTTGGAGAGTGGCCCAGGGGCACTGAAAATGCAGGCGCTCAAGGGTATTGCTGAACAGCTTGATGACTGTGAGCCGGTCGTCATGGATTACCGGGGCATGGACGAGCCAGCCGAGCGATTGAAACACCTTACCGCTACTCTGCTGGCTCGTGGTGATGACCCCGCCCGCTGTGTATTAGCAGGCTCAAGCTTAGGCGGCTGGCTCAGCGCTGCCGCCAGTACGCAAACACCGGTGTTGGGCTGTTTTTTACTCGCCCCCGCGCTTGGCCTGCCTGAGTACCCAGAGACCTCACCGATGATTCAAGCCCAGCATACGCATATCATTCATGGCTGGCGTGATGATGTGGTACCCCCAGGCCCAGTGATTGAGCGTGCCCGCCTACAGCGCTTGTCACTGCGAATGATTGATGACGATCATCGCCTGCATAGCAGCCTGGACACTATCCTGGACGACTTTACACGCTTCTTAGCCCAGTGTGCGGACGCCCGCCCACCGGTTTAGCCTCAGCAACGCAATGGAAAACGAAAAACGCGTACAGCAGTCGACATAAGCACCCAAAACCTATACAAAAAATATACGTTAAAAAGGAGAGTGCACATGCTTGGACTATTTAAGCGCGACCCAAAAAAGAAGCTTCAACAAGCGTACGAACGCAAGCTGCAAGCGGCGATGGAAGCTTCCCGCAACGGCGATATGCGCGCCAACGCCACACTGACAGAAGAGATTCTTGCCGACATCAACCGCCTTAAGGCTCAAGAGGGCTAACGCGGTGCGCATCAGTTTGGGTTTGGCTGCGCTGCTCACAGGCACCTTAACCACGCACGCCTACGGAAGCTGCCGCCATGGTGTGGGGCATCAGCTAGAAGGGCTGGGGATTCAACACACTTTCAGCCTGCTGCCCTGGGAACAGGCTGAGTGCGACCTCCCCGAGCCAACACTGGCTGATGCCGTGTTTGTACTCCCTGCCCCCATTTCCGCCGAGCCGATGCCCTAGGCGTCATCCGCCAACGCAGGCAGCAGCGTTTTTAGTTTACGGGTAAGCGTATTACGCCCCCAGCCCAGCAGCTCAGCGGCCTCGCCTTTGCGACCACCGGTATGCTTGAGTGCAGTTTCAATCATAATGCGCTCGAAATCGGGTACCGCCTCTTCCAGCAGGTGCGTATGGCCTTCTGCCAAAGCATGATCAGCCCAATCGCGAAATGCTGAACGCCAATCACCGTGGACGCTACTTTCCGACGCACCGACCGTGCGTAGCTCTGGCGGCAGGTCTTCTACCAGGATTTCCCGGCCAGAGGCCATGACCGTTAACCAACGGCAGATATTTTCCAGCTGACGTACGTTGCCGGGCCACGGCAGCCGGGTTAAGTGCGCCTCTGCCTCAGGGGTCAGCACTTTGATATCGGTGGAAAGCTCTTTCGCCGCTTCGGCCAAAAAATGCCGGGTTAGCCGGGGAATATCTTCGCGGCGCTCGGCAAGGCGCGGTAGATGAACGCGAATCACGTTCAGACGGTGGAACAAGTCTTCACGAAAGCGCCCATCATCTACCAACGACTCTAGGTTCTGGTGGGTTGCCGCGATAATCCGCACATCAACTTTTACCGGGGTATGCCCGCCCACGCGGTAAAACTCGCCGTCGGCCAGCACGCGCAGCAGACGGGTTTGCGTCTCGGCGGGCATATCGCCGATTTCATCCAGAAACAGCGTGCCACCGTTGGCCTGCTCGAAGCGCCCTTGGCGCTGGGCAGCCGCCCCAGTAAACGCGCCTTTCTCATGGCCAAAAAGCTCGGACTCTATTAAGTCACGAGGAATTGCCGCCATATTCAAAGCAATAAACGGCTTGCCCGCCCTCGGGCTGTGCTGATGCAGCGCCTGGGCGACACGCTCTTTACCGGTGCCCGACTCACCGTTAATCAGTACCGTAATGTGCGAATGGGAGAGCCGCCCAATGGCGCGAAAGACTTCCTGCATGGCGGGCGCTTCACCGATGATCTCGGCGCTTAGGCCTTCCGGCACGCTCACCGGCCGCTGGCGTTCACGGGCGTGGGCTACCGCACGGCGTACCAGCGCCAGCGCCTCATCCACATCAAACGGCTTGGGCAAGTACTCAAACGCCCCCCCCTGGTAAGAGGCCACGGCGCTGTCTAAATCGGAGTGAGCGGTCATGACAATGACCGGCAGGTCCGGGTGGGCTTCGCGAACCCGTGACATTAAATCCAGCCCATCAATCCCCGGCATGCGAATATCGGTCACCAACACATCCGGTGGGCTTTCCAGCAGCCGTGCCAGCGCCGTGTCGGCACGCTCAATACACTCAACCTCTAGGTCTGGCTGCGCCAGTGCGCGCTCCAGCACCCAACGGATAGCGCGGTCATCATCGACAATAACCACCCGTGCAACATCGGTACGTGTCGCCTCAGTCATGACGCTTCTCCGGTGCAATTAATAACTAATGGAATCAGTAAACGAAATTCGGTATGTCCAGGTCGTGAGTCGCATTCGATCAATCCCTGATGTTGATACAAAATTGACTGAGCAATGGATAGCCCCAAACCGCTGCCTTCCGCGCGGCCAGACACCATCGGGTAAAAGAGGGTTTCGCGTAGGCTTTCAGGAATGCCAGGGCCGTTATCAATCACGCCGACTTCGCTCACTAGCCGGTGCCGCTCGGCGCCTAAAGTGAACTGGCGCCGGGCGCGGGTGCGCAGAATCAGCCCCGGTGAGGGGGTCTCTGCATCGCTCATGGCCTGCACCGCGTTACGCGCCACGTTCAATACCGCCTGAATCATTTGCGACTCATCACCGGAAAGATCCGGCAGGCTGGGGTCGTAATCGCGGTTGACGGTGACATGGGGATGCTCGGCAATCAGCAGCGCTCGCACTCGCTCCAGCACTTTATGGATATTGACCGGCTCATGTTTAATGATGCGGTTCGGGCCCAGCATGGAATCAACCAAATCTCGTAAGCGGTCTACTTCTTCGACGATGATATGGGTAAATTCCCGCAGCGCCGGGTCGTCTAAATCACGCTCCAGCAGTTGCGCCGCACCGCGAATGCCGCCTAATGGGTTTTTCACCTCGTGGGCCAAGCCCCGCGCCAGCACCTTAATGGTCTCTTGGCGGGTGGTGAGCGCCTCTTCGCGGGAGATCTGCATCAAGCGGTCTCTCGGCTCGACTTCCAGCAGTAGCTCATCGGCTGAGAGGGGCGTTACCGTATAGTCCACCGTGAGCGGCTCACTATTGAGCGGCGTGATACGCGCTTCCCGCTGGGTATAGGGGTGAAAGGCATCCCGCGCTTTGGCCAATACCTCATCAATACTTTCCCCACCGCCTAGCAAGGTGTCTAGACTAATACCCTGCACACGGCTAAAGCTCACCGCTAGCAGCGCTTCCGCCGCTGGGTTCATCCAGCGGACACGGAGTTCACCGTCGAGCAGTAGCACTGCGGTGGTGAGATGTTCTAATAAGCGCTGATACATGGCGTGTCCTGAAACGTCGCTCTAATAATAGTGTGATGAACACTAGCGTGATGGGATCGTTGAGAGAGGAACTGCAAAAAGCGCGCCAATTAAGCACAAACGGCGGCATGCACGGCTGATGGGCAGCCGGTGTGGGCACAGCGAGCCGTTATAGCGCACTGCCGAACAAATTCAGATACTCCTATGCACCATTGTAGTGCATTGCACTATTCAGCAATAAAAATAGTCACCGGATCGGTGCGGTGTTGAATACGCCCTTGGCTATCCAACAGTTCGGCCTGCAGCTGGTGTTGGCCCGCTGGCAAGCCCGCCAGCCAGAACGCATCGCTATGCAGGGCAGATTGGCTTAGTTCGCCATTCACGAGCAGTTGAATTTGGTGGTCGTCGCGTAGCGGCGGCGAAACCGCCACTTCAACCGGCGTCATATTATTTCGCAACGAGGCCCCCGCCGCTGGGTTAGCAATCGCAAAGCGGTCATAGGGCATAAACGGTTGGCCAGGATTCCCCTTGGCGCGGGGAGACAGAGAAGCAGGCCGAGCAGCGGTAGGCACGCTCTGCAGCGGGGCCAGCGTGATCGCTTTACCACCACGCTCTGGGTTGTCAGTAAACGTCACGTTGCCCTGCGCATCCACCACACGATACACCGTTTGAGCCTGCGCAGCGCTTACCCACAAGCCCAGCAGTAGCGCAGCCCCTGTGGACAAACCACTTTTTTGACGCAAACGCCATCTACTGATCATTACTTTCTCACCCTTATGTTGCTCCAACAAAGAACCCCGCCGAGGCGGGGTTTTTCAGGCTAATCACACCGCAAGGGTGATGTTAGCACTCTTGTTAAAACGGTGTTTAGCAACCGTTCTTAGCAAGAGTAGTACATGTCGAACTCGATCGGGTGAGTGGTCATGCGAATGCGCTCCACTTCTTCCATCTTCAGCTCGATGTAGGCATCGATCATTTCCTCAGTAAATACGCCGCCTTCGGTCAGGAAAGCACGGTCAGCATCGAGTGCTTCCAGTGCTTGGTCCAGGCTGTTGGCAACGGTCGGTACGGACTTGCCTTCTTCCGGCGGCAGGTCGTACAGGTTCTTGTCCATGGCATCGCCAGGGTGGATCTTGTTCTTGATACCGTCGATACCCGCCATCAGCATCGCTGCAAACGCCAGGTAGGGGTTAGCAGTCGGATCAGGGAAGCGAGTCTCTACACGCTTGCCTTTCGGGCTAGCGGTGTAAGGAATACGGATAGAAGCTGAACGGTTACGGGCACTGTAGGCCAGCATGACCGGTGCTTCGAAGCCCGGTACCAGACGCTTGTACGAGTTGGTAGACGCGTTGGTAAAGGCGTTCAGAGCACGGGCGTGCTTGATGATACCGCCGATGTAGTACAGCGCCATTTCAGACAGGCCAGCGTACTCATCGCCAGCGAACTGGTTCTGACCATCTTTCCAGAACGACTGGTGTACGTGCATACCAGAACCGTTGTCGCCTACCAGCGGTTTCGGCATGAAGGTAGCGGTTTTGCCGTAAGCGTGCGCCACGTTGTGGATCACGTACTTCATTTCCTGAACTTCGTCAGCTTTCTTCACCAGCGTGTTGAATTTAACGCCGATTTCGTTCTGACCCGCGTTGGCAACTTCGTGGTGGTGAACTTCCACGGTCTGGCCAATCGCTTCCAGGGTGTTACACATCGCGCCACGGATATCGTGGAAACTATCGACCGGAGGAACCGGGAAGTAGCCGCCTTTCACGCGCGGACGGTGACCCAGGTTGCCGCCTTCTACTTTATTGTCAGTTGCCCAAGCGCCTTCATCAGACGTGATTTTGTACATAGAGCCCTGGATATCGGACTTCCAGTGCACTTCGTCAAAGATGAAGAATTCCGGCTCTGGGCCGAAGAAGGCGGTGTCGCCCAGACCGGTAGACTGCAGGTAAGCTTCTGCACGCTTAGCGATAGAGCGCGGGTCGCGATCATAGCCCTGCATGGTAGCAGGCTCGATGATGTCGCAACGCAGGATCAGGGTAGCGTCTTCGGTGAAGGGGTCCAGGAAGCCGGTGCCGTCTTCCGGACGCAGGATCATGTCGGATTCATTAATGCCTTTCCAGCCTTCAATAGAAGAGCCGTCAAACATTTGGCCGTTTTCAAAAAACTCTTCATTCACGTCGCGTGCCGGTACGGTGACGTGCTGCTCTTTACCGCGCGTGTCGGTGAAACGCAGGTCTACCCACTTAACATCATGTTCTTCGATTAGCGCGAGAGTCTTGGCTGACATAGTGTCCTCCGGTATGAGCGTGGCTTAAAGCTTGTAACTGTAAGCTATCGATAAAAGTGTTATTCAACAAACCGTTCAACACGCAGCTGCATGTGGCGCGTTTGTCTTTTTTGTTCGCTTAACGTTTGCCTGACGATGGACAACAAAACGCCCAGCGATCATTTCAGACCGGCTATCGTTGTAGCATGCCGAGAGGCTTCTGCATACGATCTAATAGCTGGTGACAAAACCATCTACAATGTATAAGCACAGAGCATGCCAACTCTGCACCATTATGGCATCAAAAATTTATAATGCTTTGTTTTTAAAATACAAAAACCTATGGAGAGATGCCTCTTCATGTAGCAAAGGCCTTTTGGTTGCGCACAAAAGCGCCTTTATTTTTTATTGGCGCACCATAAAAGCTCATAAAAAGGTATCAGTGCACCAGGTTGGTTCAAAAAACCCAGCGCCTAGCGAGCTACCGTCAGAAAACTTTATCTTGATACGTAAATAAACCAACATCTACAATAAATCACTTTCAGACATGCTTCATAACAAATGAAGCCGCTTACATGGGTACGGTTTGCTTTATCGTTGACGCAACAGTGACAGGAGCCTTGCTACCGCGACACCTACGTTCCATCCGAGAGCCGGGCCTTGCAGAGCATGTGGTGCCAATAATTGTGACATGCAATCAGATAGATGAGCGGCTATCGCCCATTGAGCAGCGCTACCATGTGCACTGCTTAATCACGCCCTCGCAAACGCTAAGCGCACGGATCAACCGGGCAGCCTATGTGAGCCAAGCGGAATGGGTGATGATTGCGCTGGATAAACAGCCCCTGGCAGCACAGCTGTGGTACCTACTCTACCCACAGCTACACACCCTAGCGCTAGACGCGCTCTTGATTAGATTGGCCGAGTTCTGCCAACGCACACTACACTTAACGAGCCTTCTTATTTTTATTCACCCATAGTAAGGACGCTCACCATGCACAAGCACATTGAATGGGACGAGCCTGGCAGCGCCAGCATAGCAGCCCTCTTCAAGGACGACCCCGAACACACGCCCCCCCCCTACCCAGGTGCCGTGCTTTCCGCCCGTTACCAAGGCCGCATTGTGCGGGTCAAAGTAGAAGCCTACCGCGAAGAAGATGCCGTGAGCATTGGCAGCGTGGCCGCCATTCTCGACCAACGCGGCCACCGCTTTCAGTCACACCAAAATCTCAACGTGGGCGATATGGTGCGACTCCCCGACGACAAACGCGCCATCGAACGCTGGGAAGAGGATGAGGATGAGGATGAGGATGAGGAGAAGGAGTAGTTGCGGAATTTCTGATGCGCGGCCACGCACCCAACGGTCCGCGACACAATGAAGAGAAAAGCCCATTCACTCTTGGATATTTCAATTTCTGAGCTGCCTGGGCGGCAGCGAACTCCAGGTCTTTGATGCCGAAGCTCAGGCCCATTTTCTGAGCTGCCTGGGCGGCAGCGAACCCACAACCAAGCGCCTGTTAGCGGGTGAGCTGTTTCTGAGCTGCCTGGGCGGCAGCGAACATGGGCGATGCAGCTACGCAGCTTACTGCCATTTTCTGAGCTGCCTGGGCGGCAGCTAACCAGCACAGCGAGTTGGCGTAGATGCCAAGGTTTTTCTGAGCTGCCTGGGCGGCAGCTAACTTCCAGAGGAGCTTATTACATGACCTCAAGATTTTCTGAGCTGCCTGGGCGGCAGCTAACAAGAATGGAAGACGGAAAAGTAACTCTGTGTTTTTCTGAGCTGCCTGGGCGGCAGCTAACCAAAATAGCTAAGCAGGCAAGAGCGTGGCCCATTTCTGAGCTGCCTGGGCGGCAGCTAACATTGGGCTGTAGCGGCTCAATAATTTTCATGCTTTCTGAGCTGCCTGGGCGGCAGCTAACATTATGTCGAACAGCGACACGCGAGCGATGATTTTCTGAGCTGCCTGGGCGGCAGCTAACAAACGTTGGACGCCCTGCTCTACCGCGTGTACTTTCTGAGCTGCCTGGGCGGCAGCTAACATCGCGGGCAGTTCTGGGCGCTCGATGCGGGTTTTCTGAGCTGCCTGGGCGGCAGCTAACACATACTCAGCGACAGCGCCGCCGATGCCGGTTTTCTGAGCTGCCTGGGCGGCAGCTAACAGTGAGCACCGAACAAGCTGGCCTTTTTGGATTTTCTGAGCTGCCTGGGCGGCAGCTAACTCGGTTGCTTGGTTTCGCGGGTGTCCGGCGGTTTTCTGAGCTGCCTGGGCGGCAGCTAACAGTTCAATAGCCTGGTTCTCTACCAGATAGCTTTTCTGAGCTGCCTGGGCGGCAGCTAACTGTTCGGCTACGCCTTCCACGAATTGCTGCATTTTCTGAGCTGCCTGGGCGGCAGCTAACGGCTTCGGCTGGCTTGCCAAGGAGCTGTACGATTTCTGAGCTGCCTGGGCGGCAGCTAACGGCGGATGCCAGAACGGCGGTGATGCTGACCATTTCTGAGCTGCCTGGGCGGCAGCTAACTTGTGCAACCAGTGGGTGCGGCTTTTCCCCAATTTCTGAGCTGCCTGGGCGGCAGCTAACTCCTATCCGGGGATTCTGTCGGCGCTCGACCATTTCTGAGCTGCCTGGGCGGCAGCTAACGAAATTGGGAGTTTGCCGCCGCTTGGTACACTTTTCTGAGCTGCCTGGGCGGCAGCTAACTCAAGCGGGACTCCGTGCATATCGCCGGAAATTTTCTGAGCTGCCTGGGCGGCAGCTAACGCAAACCGTCCACGCGGCGGTCAAACGGGTTCTTTCTGAG
>NZ_JBSXNN010000058.1:0-36031 GCF_056857635.1 Vreelandella sp. L-15
ACCACTCGTCTACCGAAGGCGGCAGCAGGTAATCGGTCTGGCGATCCACAGGGATGAAGCGGCTCATGGCGATCTTCTCAGCTCGGCGATGACGGTGGTCAGTATCTCACGGTGCAACGGAAAGACCGACAGGCTGCTAGGCAACCGTTATTGACCTTTCAACCTTGGCGAGAAACCGCCAAGGCGTCAAGTCATGGGGAGGGGTTGTCACCAACGTTGATCACACCATAAACGAGGCGCCACATCCGCACGTGGTAGTGGCATTGGGGTTTTGGATACGAAATCGAGCCCCTGCTAGGCCCTCCTCGTAATCCACTGTGGAGCCTACCAAATACTGATAAGAGAGCGGGTCGACCACTAGCGTTGCATCGCCAAATTCGATGAGTGTGTCGTCTTCAGCAACGTTTTCAGCAAAGTCGAAACCGTATTGAAAGCCAGAACAGCCGCCGCCGGTCACGTACACGCGCAGCTTAAGCGCAGGGTTACTCTCTTCTGCCATCAGTGCTTTGATACGCTTACGGGCGCTATCAGAGAGTAATAAAGGGGTTGGAACAAAAGCTTCTGCACCGCTCATGGGTACCTCCCGCGAGCTTTAAGAACGAATAATCCGTATTAGGGGGTGATTATGGGTAATTCCCAGCAAATTGGTCAACTATTGCTGGGAATTCCTCAAACGTTAGGGCATCAGCGCGGGGGCGTTAAGCCCCATGTGCTCATCAAAGCCAAACATCAAGTTAAGGTTTTGAATGGCTTGCCCAGAAGCGCCCTTCACCAGGTTATCAATGACTGAAAGCACCACAACCGTATTGCCGTTACCCGGGCGGTGGACCGCGATGCGGCAGGTATTGTTGCCTTTGACACTGCGGGTTTCCGGGTGGCTGCCGGCGGGCATGACATCGACAAACGGCTCGTTGGCGTAGCGCTGCTCAAAGAGCGCCTGTAGATCTTCTGGCTCGGCGGTCAGCGTGCTGTAAAGCGTGGCGTGAATGCCGCGAATCATGGGCGTTAGATGGGGAACAAAGGTCAACCCCACTGGGTTGAGCTGCATATCGCCCAAGCCTTGACGAATTTCCGGCAGATGGCGGTGGCCACCCGCGCCGTAGGCCTTCATGGATTCGCTGGCCTCGGCCAGCAGCGAAGCAACTTTGGCACCGCGGCCAGCACCGGTCACACCAGATTTGCAGTCGGCAATCAGCTGGTTCGGATCAATTAAGCCAGCTTCTAACAGCGGCAGATAGCCTAGCTGAACGGCGGTGGGATAGCAGCCAGGGACAGCAATCAAACGAGCCGTTTTGATCTTTTCGCGGTGCATTTCGGGCAGGCCGTAAACGGCTTCTTCAAGCAGCTCCGGCGCGCCGTGGGGCTGGTCGTACCAACGGCTCCACTCGTCGGCATCGCGCAGGCGGAAGTCCGCAGAGAGGTCGATGACGCGGGTGCCGTTGGCCAGCAGCTCGCCCGCTAAGGCATGGGCAACGCCGTGGGGAGTCGCAAAAAACACCGCATCCATTGCGCCTAGCGCCTTGGCGTCGGGTTCGCTGAATGCCAGCGTGTCGTAGTGACCGCGTAAATTGGGGTACATGTCGCACACTTTTACGCCCGTCTCCGAGCGAGAGGTGATGGCCTTGACGTTTACCTGAGGGTGCTGAGCCAGCAGTCTGAGAAGTTCGACGCCGGTATAACCGGTGCCACCCACGATGCCAACGTTAATCACAAACCACTCCTTGTGCGCTTCGCGCAATCGACGCTTGAATAATTAACAGCCTAATCAGTGTGGCCAGGCTGTTGAAGTGTATCCAGCTATGATACACAAGAGAGCCAGCGCTTAAGAGCGCTGCGCAACGCGAGACAATGAAACGAACAATAAACGCAAGGACGGACGTTGTGGCACGTTTTTCTCGGTCAGATTTCACTCTAGAGAGCTTTCGCCGCCAGTTGGCGAACGTGGATGCCTTACCGCAGCTGTGTGTGCTGGGGTTGGTGTCTGGGGTGATTACTGGGGCAGTGATGGTGGCGTTTCGCCTGCTGCTTGAAGCCGGGGCGGTGCTCTATATGCCGGAGGGGGAGCCGGAAGCCTTCGAAGGATTGTCACCGTGGCTGAGAGCACTTCTGCCGATCGTCGCCGTCACATTGATTGGCCTGTTGCTATATCGGCAGCGCTCCGCTGCGCGCAAGCTCGGGGTCAGCCATGTGATTGAGCGTCTCACCTATCACCAGGGGCGCTTTCCACTGCGTAACTGGCTGAACCAATGGTGGGTGGGGGTCGTCTCCGTGTTGGGTGGCTTATCCGCCGGGCGCGAAGGCCCTGCGATTCATTTAGGCGCGGCGGCTTCCAGCGGGTTAGGGCTAAAGCTGCGGCTGCCCAATAACAGTTTGCGGGTGCTGGTGGCCTGCGGCACGGCAGCCGGTATTTCGGCCTCGTTCAACACGCCCATCGCTGGGGTGATCTTTGCCATGGAAGTGGTGATGATGGAGTACACCCTGATGAGCTTTATGCCGGTGATTTTAGCCTCGACCATGGGGGCGCTGGTGGCGCAGGTGATGTATGGCAATGCGCCCGCATTTCGGATTCCTGAGGTGGCGTTAGGGTCGCTGATGAACCTGCCCTGGATCGTGGTGATTGGCTTGGTCATAGGTTTGATGGCAGGCCTCTTCATCCATATTTCACGAAGTCAGCGCCTACAAACCCTGCCGCTGTGGTTGAGATTGGGCGTCGTGGGTGTCGGCACCGGGGTATTGGCGTGGTGGTTTCCTGAAATCCAAGGCATTGGTTACGACAGCGTGGCGGCAGCGCTGAATAATCAGTTGGCGATCAATGTGCTATTGGCGCTGATGGTTGCCAAGCTGTTGATTACTGCGATTACCGTTGCAGGCGGCGTGCCGATCGGCATTATTGGCCCGGTACTGGTGGCGGGGGCAGCCACTGGGGCGCTCGGTGGCATGCTCGGCGGCTGGCTATGGCCTGAGAAAGCTGCTGACCCAGGGATTTATGCCATGCTCGGTATGGCAGCCATGATGGGGGCTGTTCTTCAGGCGCCTCTTGCAGCGCTGATGGCGCTATTAGAGCTGACGCATACACCCAATATCATGCTGCCAGGGATGCTGGTCGTGGTGGTGGCCTGCTTAACGTCGCGGCAGTTGACGGGGTGTGAAGGTTTTTTCATTAGCTCAGTACGCTATGGGTTACACCCGCTGCAGCAGCCGTTGATGCAGGCGCTCTCCCGGGTATCGGTACCGGCGGTGATGGAGCGCCAATTAGTGCGTACTGAACGGATGATCACGCCAGACCAAGCTCGCCGCTTGCTGGAAACCAACCCCATGTGGCTAGTGATCGAGCGCTCTAGTGAAGAGAAGCCCGTGCTGGCGCTGAAGGCGGCAGAGCTTGCCCGCTGGCTGCTGGAGCACGATAAGGCGCTCGATGGAGAAGTGCCGCCGGAAGATGAGTTAATTGATCTTTTGGAGATTCCCGGCCAGCGGCTGGAAATGGCCCCGATTGGTTTGCAGGCCACGCTATCGGAAGCGTTTTTAAAGCTTCAAGACAGCGCGCTTGGGGCACTTTATGTGGTGCATGGCTACCGACCAAAGCAGCAGCGAATTTCAGGTATCATTACCCGGGGCGCGATCGAGCGTTATTACCACTACACTGACGCTCGGCAAACAGATGCCCGCGAGACTGATTCCTAGCCATACGTCACCGCCTAAGGAGAGACCATGTACGAATGGGTAAAGGCTATTCACTTGATGGCCGTTGTTACTTGGTTTGCCGCACTGTTCTACCTGCCAAGACTTTATGTGTACCACGCCATGGCACGCGACAAAGGTGATGAGCAAGCGATCACTTACTTTAAAACCATGGAGCGCAAGCTTTACCGTGGCATCATGACCCCGTCGATGATCCTGGTACTGATTTTTGGGGGCTGGATGCTCTATTTGGTGCCCGCCTGGTTTAGCCAAGGATGGATGCACGCCAAGCTTACCTTGGTGGCACTGTTAATTGCTTACCACCACGTTTGCTTGATTTACCTTAAGCAGTTTGACCAGTCGCGTTGTACCAAGAGCCACGTATTTTTTCGCTGGTTCAATGAAGCTCCCGTGATTGCACTGGTCGCGATTATTCTTTTGGCGGTAGTGAAGCCCTTTTGATGCGTCAACCTCTTCCCCCTGTTGTTTTAGTGCTAGCGGGTCATGACCCCACGGGCGGTGCCGGACTGGTCGCTGATAGCGAAGCCATCGCCGCCTGTGGCGGTTGGGCGGTGACGATCCCCACGGCGATGACCGTGCAGAGCTGCCATAACGTGTCGCGGGTAATGCCAGCCGACCCTGGCGCCATGCGGCAAATGGCCGAAGCTGTCGGTGATATGCAGATTGCCGCGATCAAGCTCGGCCTGCTGGCGGATGAAGCTACGCTGCGGGCTGCGGAGCAAATTATTTGCCGTTTTCCAGGGGTGCCCGTGGTTGCTGACCCGGTTCTCAAAGCAGGGGGAGGCACTATGTTATCCACAGAGGCTTTGCAGATGCTTTATCGTGACCGGCTGCTGCCACTTGTGGATATCTTAACGCCGAACCGCTTTGAGCTAGCGGCGCTGACGCCTGAGATCCATGAGCCTTATGACGATACCGCCCGTGCGGTGTCACTACTGTCTCAGGGTTGCCAAGCGGTGCTGGTGACGGCAACGGATGACCCATTATCCGGTACGGCACAGCAAGTGGTGCATACACTGCATTCGCCCGACACCACTCGCCAGTGGCAATGGCCGCGGCTGCCGGAAGTATTTCATGGTTCCGGCTGTACGCTCGCGTCAGCCTTAGCAGCGCGTCTAGCGGTAGGTGAGCGCTTACCAACGGCGTGTGAACAGGCGCAGCACTTTACCTGGGAGAGCTTGTCTCACGGCTACCAACCCCCGAGCGGGCAGTGCTTGCCGAATCGCTTGCCACGCCCCGTGCGCTTTTGATCTCATTGGTAGTAAGCCATTTATATTGAGGATGCCATGACCACATCTGCTGAACTGTTTGACCTCGCGAGTCGCCATATTCCTGGGGGCGTGAACTCTCCTGTGCGTGCCTTCAAAGGGTTGCACCGCCCGCCGGTCTTCATGGAGCGTGCGCAGGGTGCCTACCTATTTGATGTGGAGGGCAACCGCTACGTCGATTACATCGGCTCCTGGGGACCGATGATTACCGGTCATGCTGATCAAGACGTACTGGCCGCGGTGCGGGCACGGTTGGATAACGGGCTCTCGTTCGGTACCCCCACCGCCGTGGAAACCACCATGGCCGACCTAATTTGCGACATGATTCCCTCCATGGAAATGGTGCGCATGACCAGCTCGGGCACCGAGGCCACCATGTCAGCGATTCGGCTGGCGCGGGGCACCACGGGGCGGGACAAGATCGTCAAGTTCGAGGGTAACTACCACGGCCACTCGGACTCCCTGCTGGTAAAAGCGGGCTCCGGTGCCTTGACCCACGGCGAGCCCAGCTCTCCGGGTGTTCCGGCGTCGTTGGCCGAGCACACCATTACACTCTCCTATAACGACCCGGAGGGGGTGGAAGCGTGCTTTGCCGAGATCGGTGAGCAAATTGCCTGCATCATCGTCGAGCCGGTGGCGGGTAATATGAACTGCATTCCGCCTCAGCCAGGTTTCTTGGAAACCCTGCGCCACGTTTGTAACGAGTACGGCAGCATCCTGATTTTTGATGAGGTGATGACCGGTTTCCGCGTCGCGTTGGGCGGTGCCCAGGCTTACTACGGTGTCACGCCGGATCTGACCTGCTTGGGTAAGATCGTTGGTGGCGGTATGCCAGTCGGCGCGTTTGGCGGTAAGCGCGACATCATGCAGAACATCTCTCCGCTGGGGCCGGTGTACCAGGCAGGCACGCTGTCGGGGAATCCGCTGGCCATGGCTGCCGGGGTGGCACTACTCACCAAGCTGCAGGTGCCGGGCTTCCACGATGCCCTGAGTCAGCGCGTGCAAACGCTGTGCAACGGCCTGCAAGAGCGTGCCAACGCGGCGCGGGTACCTATGATGACGCAATCCGCAGGCGGCATGTTCGGCGTGTTCTTCACCTCGCAGTCCCGTGTGGATAACTTTGCGCAGGCAACCGCTTGCAACCCCGATGCTTTCCGCCGTTTCTTTGGTGCCATGCTTGATCACGGTGTTTATCTCGCACCTTCCGCTTATGAAGCTGGCTTTATGTCGAGTGCCCACACGCCTGAAGATATTCAGCTGACGTTGGATGCTGCGGAAAAAGCCTTTGCGGTTATGTAACATCAAGTAAAGCGCCTGCTACACTTTAAGAGCCGCTCCTACCGAGCGGCTCTGTAGTTAGTGAGGTAAGCACATTATGAAACGACAACCAGCTTGGCACTCTTCACGTTTTAACAACCTATTGTTAACCGCTGTTCTCACCCTTGGCCTACCGCTAACAGGGACGGCCGCACAGGAGCAAGATATGACTCAGATTCATATCACTATGGGCGGCACACCCGGCGCGGAATTCTCAGCCCAGTGGCGCATTACTCATGACGATGAAACCATTGAACACCCCGAAACACGCGGCACAGTGCCCGCTGAATTTACCTTTGAAGGCACCACATTAGAGGGGACGGTAAAACTACTCAGCGAAGATGATCGTCTAGAAGTCGATATTCTTAAAGGTAGTAACCGCTCGCGTTCTGCTACCCAAGGAGTAACTGTTTAGCTCACGCGGCCTGATCCTGCTCATCCTGTCGCATAAATGTCGGTACCTCACCGGTAAACAGCTGCTCCAGTGCCGTATGCGCCGCCAGGCCCTGCTTGACCGCCGTCGAGAGGAAACTGCGCATCCGGCAGAAGATCTCGGCACCGTCCCAAGAGCGAAAACAGCCCGAGATCTTCTGCTGGACCTTGGTCATCCGCAGGTCACGCTCCCCCTGGTTGTTGGTGAAGGGAGCAGCAGGATCATCGAGGAAGCGCAACACATCGTCCTCGTACGTTCGGAGGCGCTCCAACAGGTTGCGTGATTTGGTGCGCTTGACCCGGCCGCGCGTCCCGGGTGGTGACTTGGCCGGGGGCGGGCATTCGGCCTCGCCCCCGGCCAAGCAGTCCCGATAACGCTGTTGCCATGCTTGGGCCTCATCGGCCGAGAGGCTGCCGCCCGCCTCGTCAACGGCTCGGTTCATGGCCAACAGCTGATCATGCAAGGTCTTGGCCCATGCCTGGCCATCATTCTCCCAGGCCGCTGTCAGCTCCCGAAGATGGTGCGCATTACACAACGCGTGTCGGCAGTCCGAGTAGCGGTAATAGGGCTTCCAGTGGTCATGCACCAGCACGCCCTGCACAAAGGGCAACACGCCGATGGCGTCCATCGCCTCCTGGCCGCGCTTGGGGTGTGGGGCCAACCAGGTCAGGGCCTCGTTGGAGGCGCTGTGCAACCAGTAGCGTTTGCTGCCGACCTGTATCCCGGTTTCATCGGCATGCACGGTGGCCGCTTCGCGCAGCGCCGGGATCACCCACTCGGCAAAGGGTTCGGCGCGCTGGTAGGCCTCCTGCTTGAAGGCGAACAGGGTGCCGGTGCTCAGTGATAGACCATATTGCGACGTCAGCAGTTCACGGATACGCGCATAGGGCAGTAGTTGGTACTGGGAGAGATAGACAGCGGGCGCCTTGAGACGCGGGCCATACTGGATGGGGCGGGTCACGCCCTCGGGAAAGGGCGCCACGTGGCGTTGCCCCTGGTCATCTTCCAGCACTTCGGCCTGATACTCGGTGACGACGCTCTGAATCACGATATCCTGCACTTGGCGGGATTCGATGCCTACCGTGCGATAAATGCACCCCTTGGGGAGCTGCCGATGATCGACGCGCAGTTTGACCACCTCATCGGGGTCTGCCACCGGTGCCAACGTCTTGCCCTCATGCCCTGGCTGTCCGCCGGGGCGCCGCTCGCCCTTGGCGCGCGAACGGCGCTGGCGATTGGGGTCCTGGGAGGGTGGCTTGCTGCTGTTGCGGCTGCTGGTCGCCAGCCGGTCCGCCATCAGCTTGACCAGTAACATCAGCACATTGATGGCGGCACGCAGCGACGGAGAGACCGTCTGGTCGTCCTTGAGCTGCTGCCGGACCCGTTCCAGGGCGTCGTCGACGTTGATCTCACTGATGGTCATGTCACCGGATGAATGTGCCGAAGGTTGTGACATACTGTGCCAGAGAAATTAGGTGGTTGGCGACACCTTGTCCGTAGCCACCTGAATAGTTACACTATAGTAACATAATGCAAACTGCCGCAGCAGTGACCCAGGTGAGACTGCCGACACCGGCATCGACAGCCTGAAAAATGCCGATGCGGTAGTCGCCAAGGTACGCAGGCTTGCAGACAGGAGGGACCAATCATGGCGCATGATGACAGCACCGGTGGCCGCACAGCCCCTCCACTTCACCGTTTTTCAGAGCAAGGCGCGTCACAGCGGGTCGCCTCGTCTTGGTCGTTGATCAGCGACCTGGAACAGCTGCCGAGCCAGGCCGCCGGTATCGCCGACCTCAATGCCGGTCCCATCCTCAATACCGACCCCATGTTGTCACAAGCCGCCCCGTCGCCGGCTCCCGAGCCCATCACCCACACACCTGCACCGGTGAAAGCAGGGTCGGCACTGCCGGCGCATGAGCCTTCTCATGAACCACCGGTGGCGGCCTCGAACCCGGCAGCGCCCGCGCCCCACAGCGCCGCAGAATCCCCTACTTTCGGGCAGCTGTTCAATGGATACAGTGCCCCCCGTCAAAGTGACCACGGTACCCAGGAGACACCGCTCAAGCCCTTGTTGCATGCCATCGCGCAACAGGGCAGCATATGAGCTGTATCTGCGTGGTGTCACCCAAGGGCGGCGTAGGTAAGACCACCCTGACGGCCAATCTGGCCCAGGCGATTCAGCAGTTCGGCCTGAAGGTCAGCGCCGTGGACCTGGACAGTCAGAACGCGCTGCGTCTGCATTTCGGCCTGCCACTATCCCAGCGCGGAGGCATTGCCAGCCTCGTTGCCCCAGGCGCCGACTGGCAAAGCGCCCTGGTGGAAACCGACAGTGGCATCTCGCTGCTGCCTCACGGCACATCCACGCGCGCAGAGCGCCAGCGCTTCAACGAGGCCATTACGCGAAGCGATCTGCTGACTCGCAACCTCAAGGCCATCGCCAACGAGCCAGATGCCGTGCTGTTGGCTGACCTGCCTCCGGGAGACAGTGCCGCACTGCAAGCCATCGAATCGCTGTCGCCGATCTACTGTGTGGTGCTGATGCCCGACAGTGCGTCTCTGAGCGTGCTGCCCGAGCTCGAATCGGGAGAGTTTCTGCCTCCCCTGGCAGCGAACCGACACTTCTTCATCCTCAACCTGATGGACCTGCGCCACCACCTGGCACAGGACATCACCGAGTACCTGCGCCAGCGCCTGGGGCCTAAGCTGCTCGGCACCGTGCACCGCGACGAGGCACTGCCTGAGGCGCTAGCCGCTCGACAACCCCTTCGGCTCTATTCGCCGGGTTCGGCCGCGCTGGTCGATATCGAGCATCTGGCACAGAACCTGTATCGATGGATACTCGCATCTCAAGGAGCCGAGAGTGGGAAGCCTGGTTAACTGGCTGGTTGCTAGCCTCTTCATGCTGGCGGCGCTGGTATTCATCAGCACGCCGCTGCCGATCGAGCATCAGCTCGTGCTGGGTGTGGCGATCTGCCTGATACTGCTGATCGCCGCGCGGGTCAGGACGCAACGCATACGGCTGTTCATTATCCTGATCACCGTGCTCTCTTCCTCCCGCTATCTTTACTGGCGGCTCTCTGAAACCATCGTCACGTCCAGCTGGCTAGAAGGATTCCTGGGCGTTGGCCTGCTGGCCGCAGAACTCTATGCCTGGCTAGTGCTGGTGCTGAGCTTTTTTCAGATGGTTCGCCCCATCGACCGGCGCTCGACGCCTCTCCCCGAGGACCCAGAGCACTGGCCAAGCATCGACGTCTATATCCCCACCTATAATGAGCCGCTGAGCGTGGTGAAGGATACGGTGCTGGCCGCACAAAACCTCGAGTACCCCCGCCACCTCATCAAGATCTACCTGCTCGATGACGGCCGCCGCCCCGAATTTGGCTCCTTCGCTTCCTCATGTGGCGCCGGCTACATCGCTCGCGAGGACAACACGCACGCCAAGGCAGGCAACCTCAACCATGCCATGGCCAGAACCGGCGGGGAGCTGATCTGCATTTTCGACTGCGACCATATCACCACGCGTTTCTTCCTGCAGAAGACGGTGGGGCAGTTTGTCACCGACCCCACCCTGGCAATGGTCCAGACGCCGCACTATTTCTATTCTCAGGACCCGTTCGAGCGCAATCTGGTCGCCGGGCGCAGAATGCCCCACGAAAGCGGCCTCTTCTATGGTCCCGTGCAGCAGGGCAACGACTTCTGGAACTCGAGCTTCTTCTGCGGCTCCTGCGCCGTGATTCGCCGCAAGGCACTGGATGAAATCAACGGCTTCGCGACCGAGACGGTGACCGAAGACGCCCATACCGCCCTGAAGCTGCAGCGCCGTGGCTGGTCGACAGCGTTTATCAAGGAACCGATGGCCGCCGGCCTGGCAACCGAGCGGCTGGCGCTGCATATCGGCCAGCGCGCCCGCTGGGCCCGCGGCATGACACAGATCTTTCGTCGCGACAATCCGCTGCTGGGCCGCGGGCTTAGCCTTGCCCAGCGACTCTGCTATCTCAGCGCTATGCTGCACTTCCAGTTTCCGCTCGCCAGGGTGGTGTTTCTCACCGCGCCGCTGGCCTATCTACTGTTCGGGCTGAATATCATCGAGGCCTCACCCGGCATGGTCGCGGTATATGTGCTTCCCCACCTGTTCTGTGTCATCTACGCCAACTCCTGGATCAACGGCCGCTATCGCTACACCCTGTGGAACGAGATTTACGAAACCGTACTGGCCTTCCACCTTCTCAAGCCTGCCTTGGTCACGCTGCTGCTGCCTGAACGTGGTCGCTTCAATGTCACCGAAAAGGGCGGCGTGCTGACGCACAACTTCTTCGACTTCCACACCACTCGCCCCCAGCTGTTCGTGCTGGCCCTGATCCTGTCGGCGGTGCTCTGGGGCATTTTTCGACTTTACTGGTGGGACGCGGATGCCACAGAGATCGGCGTACTGGTCTTCAACGTCTCCTGGGCAACGCTCAGCTCGCTGTTTCTGCTTGCCGCCATTGCCGTGGGCAGCGAACGCAAGCAGGCAAGACAGACGGTCAGATTGCCGCTTCAGCGCCAGGCGGTGCTCTACTTGAGTAACGGCCATACCCTGCATGCCACCACCGTGGATATCTCCATGACCGGCGCCCAGGTTCGCCTTGGCTCGGAGCAGCAGCATGCTGGCGAAGTCGAGCATATCGAAATCGCCAACGACCAGGAGGTGATCGTCATTCCAGCGCGTCAGGTCTGCCAGGATGGTCGCTCACTACGGCTGCGCTTCGAGGAAATGAAAATAGGCCAGCGGCGCCGCCTTGTCGGGCTGGTCATGGGCAGCCCCGATGGCTGGCTGGAGCGCACCCGGCCGCCGCACGACCGACCGCTCCGCTCGATTGGTATGGTGCTGCAATCCATCTTCGGCCTATTCCTGTCACGCTGGCGGGATGCGCGCCTCGACGGTAACCACGCACGCGCCGCTGCCTCAACAGAGGGCAGCCGCCTGTGGGTGTGGCTGCTGCTGCTCGTGCTGATACTGGCCGCCGGCGTGCTCAGCTCGCTGCAGGCCCAGGCACAGTCGGATACCCCACCCGCCACCCCATTTCGCAGCGCACCGGGGTCTGTCCTGACACCGCTACCCAACCCCCAGACCCCCGCAGCAGACGCGGCCGCCCAAGAGCAGCTGCCCTCAGCACCGCTGGCGGCGCTTGGCATCACCGCAGATGCCCAAGACGGCCGCGATATCGGCAGCACCAGCGAAACGCTCACCCACACCCTGAGCCTTGATCAGCTGATCGGACGCGAGACCTTGCGCCTCAGTGGCCACGGCGCCCAGGCCGGCATCGCCTTCTCGCTGCCCCAGTCGACGCTTGCCACCGCCGCACGCCTCACCCTGGCACTGCGCCACGCTCCGGAACTGCTGGGGGAAGGCAGCCACCTGGACCTTGAACTCAACGGCATTGCGCTGGAGCGTGTTCCCCTGGACCGCTACTCCGCCGACGGCAGCGACGCAGTGGTCGAGATACCTCCCGAACTGGTCGTGCCCTACAACACGCTGTTGATCAGCCTGAGCGGGGCCACTCGCGAGCAGTGCAACACCCTGTTCAATGACGCCATCTGGCTGGAACTCGAGCCCGCCACCCGTCTCACCATCGACGGCATGGCACTGCCCGCCACCCAGCATCTGGCCGACTTCCCACTGCCCTTCCTCGACCCCGCCGACATGGATACCTGGCAGCTGCCGCTGGTGCTGCCGCAGGCCCCCGAAGAGGCCATCCTTGAGGCGGGCGGCATCATCGCCGCCATGCTCGGCGGGCTAGCCGACTACCGACGCCTGAGCCTACCGGTTCACCTCGGCGAGATCCCCCCGCAACACGCCATCCTGATGGCTACCCCGGACACCGAGATCGCCGGGCTCTCGCTGCCGCCGGTGCAAGGGCCGCTGATTGCGAGTCTGCCGCATCCTGCCGGCAACCAGCATCGCCTGCTGTGGATTACCGGTCGCGATGCCTGGGAGCTGGGCATGGCCGCGCGGCATCTCGCCGGGGCCTACGCCACCCTGGAAGGCAATGTGATCCCCGTCACCCCGGACGATATCGCCGCGACACCGCCTGAACCACCGCCCAGCTGGCGCCTCTCGAGCCCGCGCCTGGCGCTAGGCGATCTCCTGGGCACGCAAGAGACCTCGCTGCGGGTCAACGGCGCCCGGCCCGAGCCGCTGGTGATTCCCTTCACTCTGCCCCCGGATCTGTATTTCTGGCCCGGCCAGCGCCCCGAGCTGGAGCTCGCCTACGAATTTCCCGACGCCGAATGGCTCGACCCCTATCGCTCGGAACTGGAAGTCAGCCTCAACGGGGAATACGTCACCACCCTGGCCGCCACACAGCGCGGCCTGTGGCGCTACCTTCGCGACCTGGTCAGCCCCACTTCGACCCGGGAGCAGCGCGCTACTATCCCCATTCCCGACGAGCAGCTCTATGTGGAAAACCGCCTGCAGCTCTACTTTCGCCATCGCCCCCGGGACGACCAGGCCTGCAACCCTGGCCTGCCGCTCAATATCAGCGCCAGCATCGATGCCGGCTCCCATCTGGACGTCAGTCAATCCAGCCGCTTATTTGTCCAGCCCGACCTGCGGCTGATGGCCCAGGCCGGCTTTCCCTTCACCCAGCAGCCCGACCTCAGCCGCACGACTCTGCTGCTGCCAGAGGCGCCTTCCTCCGCCGTGCTGCAGACCGGTTACGAGCTGCTCGCCCGCCTCGGCGCCGTTAGCCAGGCCCCCGCACTGGGCCTGGGGGTCACCACCGCCCTGTCTACCAATGCCCCCCAGCGCGACCAGCATCTGCTGGTGGTGGCACCGCTGGCGGCGCTGTCCGACCACCCGCTGCTGACGGCCTCTCCCTTTCAGGTCACCGACCAGCAGCTGAGACTGCGCCAGCTTGGCCTGCTGGAGGATCTGCGCCGCTGGCTACGTCCGGACACCTGGTTCCAGCCACGCCTGCCGAGCAGCACCATCCTGGCCAGCGGACAACCCGGCGGTGCCGCGCTCGGCTTCTCCTCCCCATGGAGCGCCAACCGCAGCGTGATCGTCTTCACCGGCAGCGACCCGCAAGGTCTGCCCAAACAGGCGCGGGCGCTGATGGAGGCCGACCGTCAGGGAGAGATCAGTGGCGACCTCGCCGTGGTCAACGATACGCAAGGGGTCACCAGCTACCGCGTAGGGCAACTGCAGGCGTTCAGCGACATGGCCTGGCACCGCCAGCTGCGCTGGTGGGTGCGTCAGTACGGCACCCTCATGCTGGTCATCATGGGACTGATGATGGCCCTTGCCGTCGTCACCCTGCATCGCTGGCTGGAGCGACGCGCCCAGAGGAGACAACCTTCATGACACCCAAGCCGCTGATCGGCCTTCTCACCCTGATGATGGGGACCAGCGCCCCGCTGCTGGCGCAATCCAGCGACGCGCGAACGCCGGCCCAGCAGGCACTGCTGAACCAGGCCGAGTTCTGGATCGACAACCAGCGGCCCGACCTGGCCCGTCAGGTGCTGAGCCGCTACCTGGACGGCCAGCCCAACGACACCGAGATTCTCTATCCCCTGGCGGCACTCGCCCTGGAGCAGGGCGACACCGACGAGGCGGCACGACTCACCGCCCGTCTGGAGCGGCTCAACGCCGACGACGAACGGGTGGAGAGCCTGGCACTCGGGCGCATGGAGCGCCAGATCCCCGCCGCAGACCTCGAGCGCGTCCGCGCGCTGGCCCGCCAGGGCAACGCCGACCAGGCGGTGGCCGGCTATCGCCAGCTGTTCGGCGGCAACATCCCGCCGCCCAACCTCGCCGTGGAGTACTACCAGACACTGGCCGGTACCGATGGCGGCTGGGAAGAAGCCCGTCAGCAGCTCGAGCGCCGGCAGCAGGCGCAGCCCGGCAATCACGCCCTGGCCCGCGCCTTCGCCGAGACCCTCACCTACCGAGAGGGCACGCGCCGGCAGGGCATCGAGCGCCTGGCCGAGCTTCACGAACAGGGGCAGGATGTTCAGGCCGCCTGGCGACAGGCGTTGGAGTGGCTGGACGCCACCCCCGCCGACGAGACCCGCTACGCCCGCTATGCGCGCGCTACCGGCGACGAGACCCTACTGGCCACCTACGAGCAGCGCATGGTGCAGAGCAGCCGCAGCGCCGGCTATCAGGCGCTTAACCAGGGACGCATCGGCGAGGCCGAGCAGGCGTTCGCCCGCGCCCGCGAGGACAACCCCCAGGACGCCGAGGCGATCGCCGGGTTAGGGCTTGCCGCCCTGCGCCGCCAGCGCTTCAGTGAGGCCCGCCAGCTGCTCGGCCAGGCCATGGAACTGGCCCCCGAGCGTCGCAGCGAATGGCTCGGCGCCTATCGCAGTGCCAATTTCTACGCACGGCTGGGTCAAGCCCGCAGCCAGAGCGAGTCAGGAGAACTGGAACGAGCGCTGGCCACCGTGCGACCGCTGACCCGCGAAGATGGCGAGGCCGGACTCTCCGCACGGCTGCTGGAAGCCGACGTCCTCCGGCGCATGGGCCGGCTTGGCGCCGCCGAACAGGCCTACCAGGGCGTGCTGGACGCTGCCCCAGGCAACGTGGACGCACGCCTGGGAATGATCCAGGTATTACGCGAACAGCAGCGTTGGAACGAGGCCATGGCCCTCGCAGAATCGCTGCCGGCCCCCGCTCAGCAGAGCCTCGGTGACCTCAGCCAGAGCCGCGCCCAGATGCTGCGCGACCAGGCCGCGCAACAGCCCCAGGCCGAGGCCGAAGCGACCCTGCGTCAGGCCATTACCATCGCCCCGCAGGACCCCTGGGCGCGGCTGGAACTGGCACGGCTGCTGGAGCAGCAGGGCCGCACGACCGAAGCCGAATGGTTGATGAGCGCCATGCAAGGCCCCGATGCCAGCGCCGAACAGCGCCGCGCCGCCGCCCTGCTGGCGGCCGAACAAGAGCGCTGGCCAGATGTCCAGCGCCTGCTGGCCGGGGTGCCGGAGGAAGCCCGCGACGAGGAGCTGACCCGTCTGCTGCGCCGCAGCCGACAGCAGGCACAGCTGAATACGCTGGCCGACATGCTGGCGATAGGCAACCCGGCCGCCAACGCCCGCCTGCAGCAGCTCTATCAGGACCCCGAGTTGGACGCCGCCAGCGCCGGCGAGATCGCCCTGATGCTCAGCGATGCCGGCCTGTCGCAGCAGGCCCTGAGCTGGGCACGGCGCGACCTGCAAGGCAGCACCCCCGATGCCCCAGGCCGCTTCACCGCGCATCTGCTGGTGCTCGCTCGCCACGGCCACCTGGACGAAACCCAGGGGATTCTCGATGCCTGGCAGGCCATGCCCGACCTCGCCTCGAGCGACCGCCGTCAGCTCGATGAGCTCTCGCGCGGCATTGCCGTGATCAGCGCCGACCGCCTGCGCCAGCAGGGGCGCTTGGCCAGCGCCTATGACGTGCTTGCCCCGCCGCTGCGTCAGCATCCCGATGACGAGGCCCTGCTGCTGGCCATGGGACGACTCTACGCCCAGGGCGACAGGCACGCCCAGGCCGCCGAGGTATATGACTACGCGCTGAATCGACACCCGCAAAGCAATGAAGCACTGGCCGGTGCCCTGCAGGCCGCGCTGGCCAACGGCCAACTGCCGCGGGCCAGACAGCTGCTGGCCCAGCACGGCAGCCGCCTGAACGACTCCCCGGAACTGCTGATGGTCGCCGCAGACGTCGCCCAGCGCAGCGGCGACAAGCGCGAGGCACTGCGCTATCTGCAGGCCGCCCGCCGGGCGCTGCCGCACCAGGTCTCGGTCACCGGCGTCGAACCGGGCAACCCGTTCCGCAACAGTACGGCAAGCCTGGGGGCAGCCAACGTGGGTAACCACAGCGCAGGCACCGCGGCTCGCCCCGGCTGGCTACCCGGCGCCACCGAAGACGCCGCCATGGCGTTCACCGGCTCTGCCGGTGCGGCCGCGCAGGCCCCAAGCCTCGAGGCGCGCATAGACGCCATGATCACCGAGATCGAGCGCGAGCGCGCCCCGCGCTTCGATGGCAACATGGCGCTGGCCATGCGCAGCGGCGATGCTGGCCTTAGCCAGCTGGACACCCTGTCGATGCCGCTGGAGATCTCCTGGGTACCGCTCAACGACGCCCGTCTCTCGCTGCAGATTACGCCGGTGCGCCTGGATGCAGGCCGTCCCGATACGGCCTCGCTGCGCCAGCGGCTGGGGCGCTCCACCCTCAGCGAAGGGGCTCGCCAGCTCGACGCCTCGCTGTCGGATGTCAGCCCGGTGCTCGATCAGATCGAGCAAACCGGCGCGGCGTTCTTCCAAGCCCAACAGCGCGCCAATCTGGCCCTGGAAGACCCCAACCTGCCCGCCGCCGAGCAGCAGCGACTGGTCGGCGAGGCCGACACGGCCAGGGGGCTGTTCGACGACGCCCTGGAGCGCAATCCCCTGTTCGAAAGCGGCTTCGAGCTGGTCAGCCTGACCGAGGCCCAGCGCGACGTGCTGCAGCAGTTTCTCGGCGAGACCCTCGACCTCGCCGCCCTCGACCAGGCCAGCCAGCTCTCCGGCGACAGCGCCGCCGCCCTGGAGGCGAGCCGTGCCCGCCTCGAGGAAGAGGTCGCCCTGCTACGCGGCCGCCTGCAGGCCGTAGGCCGCGCTGCCAACCCCGAGCATCAGCGCGACACCGGCACGGGCATCGCGATCGGCTATGCCGGCGAGAGCCTCTCGATGGACATCGGCTCTACCCCGCTGGGCTTCGAGCGCACCAACCTGGTCGGCGGCATCGAGTGGCACCCGGCCCTGAGCGACACCACTCGCCTATCGTTCAAGGCCGAACAGCGCGCGGTGACCGACAGCCTGCTTTCCTACGCCGGCACCCAGGACGCCTTCACCGGCGACACCTGGGGCGGTGTGGTCAAGACCGGCGGCAGCCTTGGCATCAGCCACGACAACGATGACGGCGGGCTCTATGCCGAGCTGGGCGCCTATCGCTACACCGGCCAGAATGTCGCCGACAACAGCAGTGTCGAACTCTCTGCCGGCGGCTATGTGCGCCCCATTAACACCGACCGCCACCAGCTGCAGACCGGCATTCACCTCGGCCTGATGGCCTATGACGAGGACCTCAGCTACTTTACCTACGGTCATGGCGGCTACTTCAGCCCACAGGAATATGTCAGCGTCTCATTCCCCATCCACTATCAGGCTGAACAGGGCAAGCTGCGCTATGAGGCCCAGCTGACCCCCGGCTACCAGGCCTACTCCACCGACGGCAACGCCTACTTCCCCACCGACGCCAACGCCCAGGCCGTGGCGGACACCTTCGCCCAGCTGGGTGGCCTACCCGAGTCCCGCTATCCGGCGACCGACGAGAGCGGCCTGGGCCTCTCCGCCGGCGGCAAGGTGGAGTACCAGCTTAATCCGGCATTGAGCGTCGGCGGCGGGCTTCACTACAACAGCTTCGGCGACTATGAAGACACCTCTGCCAACCTCTACCTGCGCTACCAACTGGGAGGAACCCCGTGATGCCCCAAGGCACCGACGTCGATAGCCAGGCACTGCTGGCCTTTCATGCCCGCACGCATTGCTCGCCCCAGTGGCGCATCTTCCTACCGTTGCTGTTTGCCGAACTCTACCGCAACGCCAGCGACGCCGACGCCAACGCCTTCCTGCGCCACCTGGGAGGCCAGCTCGCCGCCGAGCTACCGCTGGAAGAGCAGGCCACCCTGGAAGCGCTGGAACGGGCCATCAACCGCCATTGGGCCGACATCGACTGGGGCTATGTTCAACTGACCACGGATAGCCGAGGCATCGTCATTCGCCATCTCGCCTGCCCCACCCCCCTAAGCCCACAGGGCGACGCCGCGCTCACCAGCCAGCGCGCCATGGCCGCCATGCTCGCAGGCTGCTATGGCCAGTGGCTAGAGGGCCAGGGTGGCGCCCCCGCGGTGCCGTTGAATGCTCTCGAACCGCACGCCGACCTGCCCGGCTGTGTCACCCTTCACTATGGCTACGGCAGCGCACAATGAGGCCCCGTTCGCTCGATCCGACTCACGCGCCATCGTCACGCCCGGCCGCCTGGCTGGCCCTGGTGCTCTCCCTTTCCCTGGGCGTCGGCCCGCTGCTCGCCAGCGGTTCGGCATTCGCCAATGACGCCTGGCAGGCCTACCAGGCGCGTTTTATCAGCGCCGAAGGGCGCGTCATCGATACCGGCAACGGCCATATCAGCCACTCCGAGGGCCAAGGCTGGGGGATGCTGCTGGCCGTAGCCCATGACGACCCCGACACTTTCCAGCAGCTTTGGCAGTGGACACGGCGTCACCTCACGCGGCCCGACGATGCCCTGTTCGCCTGGCGCTACGACCCCAGCGCCTCACCGGCGGTAGCCGATACCAACAACGCCACCGACGGCGACCTGTTCATCGCCTGGGCCCTGCAGCTGGCGGCCGACCGCTGGCAGCAGCGGGGCTATGCCTCCGCCTCACGGACGATTCGCGATGACATCCAGCGCCGCCTGATCCGCCGCCAGGACGGCCTGACCCTGCTGATGCCGGGCGCCAGCGGCTTCGAACAGGGCGAGGCGCTGGACCTCAACCTCTCCTACTGGTTCATGCCGGCGCTGATGGATTTCGCTGCCCGCGAGCCAGAAGGGCCCTGGCAAGCGCTGATCGACAGCGGCCGGCAGCTGCTCAAGGAGGCACGCTTCGGCCGCTACCGACTGCCCACCGACTGGGTCAGGCGCGCGCCCGGCGGCGAGCTCTCCCCCTCACCGGACTGGCCGCCACGCTTTGGCTTCGATGCCGTACGCATACCCCTCTACTTTCATTGGGCCGGATTCGAGCAATCCGAAGGGCTGGGCGCCATCCAGGCCTTCTGGCAGGACCCGGCACACCAGCCCCCCGCCGCCTGGATCGACGTCTTCACCGAGGAGCGCGCGCCCTACGTCGCCTCACACGGTGTGCGCGCCATCGCCGCCCTGGGCGTTTCTCAACGGCCGATGTCGGGCATCGCCCGCCTCACCGAAGAGGACTACTACAGCGCCTCGCTGCTGATGCTGGCGAGGCTGGCGCAAGAGGGGGCCCACGAATAAATGGTTCATCGCACTTTGGCGTGACGCTGTCTGATAGATGTCGTAACCGCCATGGGGTGGCGACATGATGTCTACAACCTGTATCACGCCAGTCTGCGAAGAACCATATTAAAGGCTGTCAATGACCATTAAGGGGCCCCGCTAGCGGCCAGAGAGTTAGTCCACACATCAACATTAGGTGAAAAGGTACTTTTATAAATGAGTCATCTTCGAACGATTGGGCGGTAACGATAAAAATACGCTGGGTACACATTCCATGTGCTTTAGCTGTGTTTCTGTTCAGCGTAAACTGAGGCTCCCTGTTTGGAGGTTTCGATATGTCGACGGGTACGACGCTTGTCCTGGCCAGTGGAAACGCAGGAAAACTTAAAGAGTTCAATCAGTTACTTTCCCCGCTTGGGCTCGATGTCAGGGCGCAGGCGGAGTTTGGCATCCACGACGTCGAAGAAACAGGGCTGACCTTCGTAGAAAATGCGCTGTTAAAGGCCCGTGAAGCGAGCCGGGTAAGCGGGTTACCGGCGCTTGCCGATGATTCCGGTCTGGAGGTCGATGCCTTGAACGGGGCACCGGGTATCTATTCCGCTCGTTACGCGGGCGAGCCGAAAAGCGATCAACGTAACAACGAGAAACTGCTGGCAGCGCTGAGTGAGTGCGCGGAAGGCCAGCGCACGGCGCGTTACTGGTGTGTGTTGGTCTATTTACGCCATGCAGAAGACCCGGTACCGGTGATCGTCCAGCGTAGTTGGGAAGGAGAAGTATTGGCTCATCCGCGTGGCGAGGGCGGTTTTGGCTACGATCCGCTGTTCTGGCTACCCGATCAGGGGATGAGCGTGGCAGAACTACCCAGTGAAACGAAGAACCGCTTGAGCCATCGAGGCCGTGCGTTACACACGTTGGTGGACATTCTAAAGGTGGCGCATGGCTAATCGATTGCCGCCGCTCTCGCTTTATATTCATACGCCGTGGTGTGTTCGCAAATGTCCTTACTGCGATTTCAACTCCCATGAGCCCGACAACCGCGAACTTCCCGAAGTGGCCTATTTGGCCGCCTTGCTGAGTGATTTGGACGGCGATTTGGCGCTGGCGTCTGGCCGTACTCTTCAAACCATTTTTATTGGTGGCGGCACGCCTAGCTTGCTATCGCCGACGTTTTATCGACAGTTATTCGATGGCATTCGTGAGCGGCTCGCCTTTTCGCCTAGCATTGAAATCACCCTGGAAGCCAATCCAGGCACGACCGAGCAGCAGCGGTTCATTGGTTATCGGGAAGCCGGTATCAATCGATTGTCTTTGGGGGTGCAGAGTTTCCGCCCCACTCAACTGAGTGCGTTGGGGCGAATTCATACCGGCAACGAAGCGGTGACTGCCATCGGTGAAGCCAGAGCGGCGGGATTCGATAACCTCAATATCGATCTCATGCACGGCTTGCCCCAACAAACACCTGAGCAATCCATGGAAGATATTGATCAGGCGCTTGCCCTCGATCCTGAGCATCTTTCGTGGTACCAACTCACCCTGGAGCCCAATACGGCGTTTTTTTCTCACCCTCCTCCTTTGCCGGAGGAGGAGGCGTTGTGGGACATTCAGGAAGCAGGTCACCAGCGTCTTGAACAGGCTGGCTTAAAGCGCTACGAAATTTCCGCTTATGCCCGCCCAGGGCTACAGAGCCGCCATAACCTGAACTACTGGCGATTTGGCGACTACCTGGGGATTGGCGCAGGCGCTCATGGAAAACTCACCCAAATAGACTCCCAGGGGGCGTGGCAGATTGAGCGGCGTTGGAAAACACGCCAACCCGATGCCTACCTGCGTCGCGCTAACGACCCACGTGGTTTTGTGGCAGGTCAGCAGCTCATCGAACCCCTGGAGCTGCCCCTTGAGTTTGCCATGAACGCGCTGCGTTTAACCGAAGGGGTACCATTGGCGGATTGGGCGGCTCACACTGGCCAACCAGAGGCACTGTTACTTGCGCGTTTACACAGTGCTCAAGAAAAAGGACTTTTAATGGAAATGCCTGAAAAGCTGCGTGCATCGCCTCAAGGTCTATTATTCTTAAATGAGTTGCTGGCCTTAATCAGCGAAGAGTGATCAGTACAAGTGAAGTGATCAGTACAAGTGACCAGCGATCAATAAGGCAATAACCCAATCATAAGCAAGGAGTGAGTGATGCGTATTTCTCGACTACTGACCCCACTGGCAGCGGCGATATTACTGGCTGGCTGCGCGACGTCCGATCCTTACGGCGGTCAAACGCAGCGCTCGAGCACCGCCATGGGCACCGGCATTGGTGCAGCGATTGGTGCAGCGGCGGGCGCTTTATCCGGTGATGGCAGTACGAGCCGTCGTGACCGTGCGCTCATTGGCGCCGCAGTAGGCGCGGCTGCCGGCGCGGGTATGGGTGCTTATATGGACCGTCAAGAGCAGCAGTTGCGTGACAATCTGCAAGGCTCACGTATTGAAATTGACCGCCGTGGCGATGATATTGTGCTTAACATGCCTAGCAGCGTCACGTTCGGGTTTGATTCCGCTGAACTCACAGCTGATGCGCGCAGCGCCCTGAACGAAGTGGCGAATGTTCTCACTCAGTACACCGATACCCGTGTAAACATTGCCGGCCACACGGATAGCACCGGGGATGCCAGCTACAACCAGCGTCTCTCTGAGCGTCGTGCTCAGTCGGTCGGTAACTACCTGAGCCAGAACGGTGTTTCCTCTATGCGCTTAAACACTATGGGCTACGGTGCTAATCAGCCGGTGGCTAGCAATGCTACCGAGCAGGGCCGCGCGCAGAACCGTCGTGTAGAAATCACCCTGACGCCTACCGGCAACGGCCAGTAATATGCGTTAATCTCGGCATTGCCGTCCAACGCCCGCTATGCTCACATAGCGGGCTTTTTTTTTTGTTCAATTGCTAGCGAGCTGCCATGCTGTCGTATCAACACGCCTACCACGCCGGAAACTTTGCCGATGTCCAGAAGCATTTAACGCTTTTTGCGGTGGCTGATTATTTATTACGTAAAAAATCAGCAATTACATATGTTGATAGTCATGCGGGGAGAGGCCTCTATCCGCTAGCCACCAAAGAGACCCAGCGGCTTCAAGAGTATCGGGAAGGCATCGCTCCGCTCTGGCAGGCCCGACAGCAGCTGAGCGACCCGTTGCTTAGCCGTTGGCTTACCGCTTTGAATTCAGCACAACCCAACGCTGATGTGCTATCTCACTACCCGGGGTCACCCTGGTGGCTTGCTAAGGCGCTACGTGACCATGACCAACTGCGTCTATTTGAACTACACCCGGGTGAGCATGAACATTTGAGTGGCCAGACGCTGCCAAAGCAGGCACGTCGCGTATATGGCGATGGGTTGCAGGGGCTGAAACAGTTGGTGCCGGTGTCGTCGCCACGAATGTGCGTGTTAGTAGACCCTAGCTACGAGCGCAAAGCGGAGTATCAAGAGGTCGTTGAAACCGTTGCTTATACCCTGGAAAAAGCGCGCCACGCCGTGGTGATGATTTGGTACCCGCTGCTGCCTGCTAGGCATCACGAAACGTTGCTCAGCGGCCTTGAAGCGAGTGGCATTCGCAAGATTTGGCACAGCGAGCTGCTGTTACGGGCCGCGGGGGAGAGTGCGCACGGGATGTACGGTAGCGGCATGGTAGTCATCAATCCGCCCTGGGGGCTGGATGAGCAGCTTGCTGCAGCGATGTCGCAGGTGACACCGCTGCTGGGGAGTGACAGCCACTACCGCGCTAAATGGCTTGTAGGTGAGTAGTGGCGGCGAGTGGTGGGACTATTTACCGATACAGAAGCTGCCAAAAATTTCGCCGAGCAGATCATCGGCGCTAAATTCGCCGGTGATCTCCCCCAGCGCTTGCTGCGCATCCCTTAGGTCTTCGGCAAGCAGCTCGCCTGCACCGTAGCCATCTAGCTGTGCTCGCCCGGTATCGAGTGCAGCCATGGCGCGGTCAAGGGCATCCAGGTGGCGGCGGCGGGCGGAGAAGCGGCCCTCTGTGGTTGCAGAGAAGCCCATCACCTCTTTCAGATGCGTTTTCAAACTATCCACACCCTCTCCGGTTTTCGCAGATAGCCGAATAATCGGAGTGGCTGTGGATAATTCAATGCCCGGCGCTTCAGCACTGGCATCGATTTTATTACGCACCAGGGTAAGCCTCCTTTGATCGGGGAGGCGCTCCACGAACTCAGGCCAGATGCTCATTGGGTCGGTAGCCGCTGTGGTGGAAGCATCCACCATAAGCAGTACGCGGTCGGCCTTTTCGATCTCTTCCCATGCCCGGGCAACACCGATTTTCTCTACTGCATCGGGCGTATCACGCAGCCCGGCGGTATCAATAATATGCAGCGGCATGCCGTCTAGGTGAATGTACTCCCGGAGTACGTCACGAGTGGTGCCCGCGATGTCCGTCACAATAGCCGTATCCTGCTCGGTCAGCGCGTTCAGTAGGCTCGATTTACCTGCATTGGGGCGTCCTGCAATCACCACGCTCATGCCCTCGCGTAGCAGCGCGCCTTGCCCTGCGGCCTTACGAACAGCAACCAGCGCCTGCTGAACACTCTCTAAGTGCGTGGCGACATGGCCATCGGCGAGAAAGTCGATCTCCTCCTCTGGGAAATCGATGGCGGCTTCCACGTAAACGCGCAGTTCGATCAGCCGTTCGACCAGGGCGGAGACCCGCTGTGAGAACTCGCCCTGTAACGAGCGCACGGCGTTTTCAGCGGCGGAGCGGGAGGTAGCATCAATCAGGTCGGCAATCGCTTCCGCTTGGGCTAAATCCAGCTTGTCGTTTAGAAACGCCCGTTCGGAGAACTCCCCTGGCCGTGCCAGGCGAGCGCCTAGCTGCAGGCAGCGCTCAAGCAGCATATCCATAATGATGGGGCCGCCGTGGCCCTGCAGCTCCAGCACGTCTTCACCGGTGAAGGAGTGAGGGCCGTTGAACAGCAGCGCGATGCCCTCGTCAATAGTGCCCTCAGCGCCATGAAACGGGCCATAGTGGGCGTGACGAGGAGCAGGGCAGTCACCCAGTATCTCAGCGGCTATCGAGCGGCAGGCGGGGCCTGACACGCGAATGATGCCCACGCCGCCACGGCCAGGGGGGGTTGCCAAGGCGGTAATGGTGTCTTGGGTATAGAGTCGGTCGGCCATGACGCTT
The DNA here is from genome assembly GCF_056857635.1 of Vreelandella sp. L-15. NCBI lineage: Bacteria > Pseudomonadati > Pseudomonadota > Gammaproteobacteria > Oceanospirillales > Halomonadaceae > Vreelandella > Vreelandella sp. L-15. The sequence goes on from NZ_JBSXNN010000058.1 coordinate 24,938, forward strand.
CCTAAAGACGAAAGAGGGAGAGAGTGTTTCGCGATGGCACTCATGATGAGCACCTTCGCCCTAAAACGCCAGACCCCCGCAAAGGCGGGGGTCTGGGAGTAGCAGAGGGGGCGATTACTTGGTTCGCATCCCTTTGCCGACGCTTGGATCCTTCTCGATGCTGCGCGTAATGAAGTACTGCTGCGCCACCGAGATGATGTTGTTGACCACCCAGTAGATGACCAAGCCTGCCGGGAACCACAGGAAGAAGAAGGTGAAGATAATCGGCAGCATCTTCATGATCTTCGCCTGCATGGGGTCTGGCGGTGTCGGGTTCAGCATCTGCTGAACAAACATCGAGATACCCATCAGAATCGGCAAGATGAAGTAGGGGTCTTTCACCGAGAGATCCTGGATCCAGAATATGAACGGCGCGTGGCGCAGCTCAACGGATTCCAGCAGCATCCAGTAAAGGGCAATGAATACCGGCATCTGTACCAGAATCGGCAAACAGCCACCCAGCGGATTGATCTTCTCTTTCTGGTAGAACTTCATCATCTCTTGAGACATTTTCTGGCGGTCATCGCCATACATCTCTTTAAGACGCTGCATCTCTGGGCCCAGTTTGCGCATACGTGCCATCGACTTGTAGGCCTTAGCAGAGAGCGGGAACAGCACCAACTTCACCAATACGGTGAGCAGTACGATGGACCAGCCCCAGTTGCCCACGATGTCGTGGATCTTATCCAGCAGCCAGAACAGCGGGTTGGCAATGAACCACAACCAACCGTAATCCACGGTGAGCTTGAGGTTCGGTGCGACTTGCTCGAGGTAGTCTTGCACCTTCGGGCCCATGTAAAGCGTTGCGCTCAGCGTGGCTTCACCCTCGGGAGCCACGCTGCTGGTGGGGCCAGCGAAGGCCACTACGTTACGATCTCGAGAATCGGTCGTTACGTAGTAGAGATTCTGCTGGTTTTGAGGCGGTGCCCAGGCGGATACAAAGTAGTGCTGGATGATCGCTATCCATCCGCCTTGGGCCTCGCGATTCTCGAAGTTACGTTTTTGGATCGTATCGAAATCGATCTTCTCGTAGCGCGCTTCAGGCGTGGAATAAGCAGCCCCTAGGTAAGAATTCATCCCCATGGCCACCCCGCTAGAGGGATCAGGGCTATTGTCACGGGCTAGCTGGCCAATGAATCGAGCGGAAACCGGTGCTTCGGTATTGTTGGCCAGGTAGTAACTCACATTGACCGCATAGCTACCGCGCTCGAATGTCAGACGTTTGATGACGTCGACACCATTCACGTTAGCTGTCAAATCGACGCTGATCTGCTCTTCGTCATCGCCCAAGCGGTACTCGTTACGCTCGGGAGTAAAAGCAATGCGGCTTGCCTGACCATCTAGTTGAAGGCCAGAGCGAGCAACATAGCTGCGCGTGGCGTTATCTGACAACAGCACGTAATTACGGTCGGAATCCAGCGTTAGTTTGTGCTGCGGCAAGGCTGCGTAGACGATATCGCCACCGAAGGGGTCGATGCGTACGTCAAGTACGTCGGTGGTGACGGCAATAAAGTCGCGGCTGGCGGTGTCGCTTTGCTCATCGCCAACGCCTTCGCTAATAGCGTTGTTAGGCGCAGAAGTACTGGGGACGGAGAGATCGTCGCTACCGCTTTCGTTCGCAGGAGCCCCATTGCTGCTTTGGGTGATCTCTGGCGTCGAATCGTAGGTAGTCTGCCCGTAATCCTGATTCCACTGTATAACCAGAAGGTAGGCTAGTACGGCCAGTGGAATCAGTAATAAAAGTCGTTTTACGTCCATGAGGGTTCTGCCCGATGGGTGGTGAACATGCTAATGGCGCAGTGTCATTTACTCGACCCATGACACACGAAAGCCTGCCAAGCGGCAGGCCAAGGTCGAGCGGCGAGGTGCGTCGTCAAGCGTCACGTGTTACGCCATTAGGCGGGGGAGGTGCAGACACCGCCTGTGCGTCGCGCTGAAGCCGTTTCCACATGCCGTGTAGCTGGCGAGTGAGCGTTTCGTTATCGATATCCTGAGCGCCGCGCTTTGCCAATATCACAATATCCACAGAGGGTAAGTGATCTTGACGCAGACGAACGGATTCCCGAACGAGTCGCTTGAAGCGGTTACGATCAACAGCGAGCTTCACATTTTTTTTGCTGACCACCAGTCCAATGCGGGGATGTCCCCGGGTACTCATGCGCGCGAGCGCCATCATACCTTTGCCATGAACTTTCAGGTCTGCCTGTTCAAACACGTGACTAAAATCCCCAGCGTTTAGCAAACGTAAGCACCGGGGAAAGCCTTGAGGCGACACACGCAATCCGAGATCAGGCGCTCAGACGCTTGCGGCCTTTGGCGCGGCGGCGTGCGATCACGGCACGGCCGTTTTTGGTTGCCATACGAGCACGGAAGCCATGCGCGCGCTTGCGCTTGAGAACGCTAGGTTGAAAAGTGCGTTTCATAACTCGTTATTCCCACGTGGTTTAGGACGGAAAGTGAATTCCAAAAGACCCGGTCCAGTGAGGAACTAGCCGGGGAGTTTCAATTCAAGACCGGAAATTGTAGAGACTTCCCGCGCCGGGTGCAATTTTTCCTTGCATAAAAAGCGTGAAAAAGGCAATAGCGCCGCGTCTCCGCTGTGGAGTCGATTCAACTTGGGGCACACTACTATTACTAATGAAGTTATTTAAAACCTACTGTTATTAATAGTGGGGATACTATTTGTGGGTAAGTCATTTTAAGAGATTATTATCAACAGCTTGAAGCAATAAAAAATCTGTGCATAAACATCGAATAACGCGCGAATAAACTGTGAATTTGGTGTGGTCAGGCGGTGACAACTTGCTCGAAAGGAGGGTTGTACCCATGGCGTCACCGGGTTTTCCTAAGCCCTTACGGAAAGTTGTCCACAGGCGAAAAAGAGCTGCTAATGCGTGTGGATAACCGTGTCGTTGGGCGCTACAATGGTCGGCCGTTTTCAACCGATGGTGAGATGAGTGTCACTCGCGCTTTGGCAACAGTGCCTGGACTACCTGCAGGACGAACTGAATTCACAGCAGTTCAATACCTGGATACGTCCGCTGCAGGCAGAAGAAGGAGAGTCCAATGAGCTACGCTTGTTGGCGCCGAATCGTTTTGTGCGCGACTGGGTGAGTGATAAGTACGCCAAGCGTATTAGTGAGCTAATGCGCGAGCTTGCCCCTTCTAAGCCTCCCAAAGTGAGCCTGACCGTGGGCAGCCGACGAGCGGCAGCCCCTGCGCCACAGCCTAGAGAGCTTGGCAATCCGGTCTCGGCAGCTCCCGCTCAACCGGCTTCACCTGCGGTCCATACGCCCCCCCGGGGCGATATTGGCGATGAGCGTGAAATCGACCAGCTACGTGAAGAGAGTGGCCCTAGCCGTCGTGGTAACGAGCGCCAGGTGCAGGTAGAAGGCAGCTTGAAGCACAGTAGTGGCCTAAACCCTAATTTTACCTTCGACACCTTTGTGGAAGGTAAGTCTAACCAGCTGGCGCGTGCGGCTTCTCGTCAGGTCTCCGAAAATCCTGGTGGCGCTTATAACCCGCTGTTTTTATACGGTGGTGTTGGCTTAGGTAAAACGCACCTAATGCATGCAGTGGGTAATGCGCTGGCGGGCCGACGTGAAAATGCCCGCGTGGTCTACCTGCATTCCGAACGCTTTGTGGCCGACATGGTAAAAGCGCTGCAGCTTAATGCGATTAACGACTTTAAGCGTTTCTACCGCAGCGTTGATGCGCTTCTGATTGACGATATTCAGTTTTTTGCCGGTAAAGAGCGCTCTCAAGAAGAGTTCTTTCATACGTTTAATGCGCTGTTGGAAGGCGGTCAGCAGATGATTTTGACCTCTGACCGCTATCCCAAAGAGATCAGTGGCGTTGAAGAGCGGCTGAAGTCGCGCTTTGGGTGGGGGCTGACCGTCGCCATTGAGCCGCCGGAGCTTGAGACCCGAGTGGCGATTCTGATGAAGAAAGCCGATCAAGCCAAAGTGGATCTACCCCACGATGCTGCTTTCTTTATCGCTCAGAAGATTCGCTCTAACGTGCGTGAGCTTGAAGGCGCGTTGAAAAAGGTCATTGCCGACTCCCACTTTATGGGTAAAACCATTACTCAAGACTTTATCCGCGAGTCGCTGAAAGACCTACTGGCGCTGCAGGATAAGCAGGTGGGGGTGGATAATATTCAGCGCACGGTGGCTGAATATTACAAAATCAAGGTGGCGGATCTGCTCTCTAAGCGGCGCTCCCGTTCGGTAGCGCGCCCGCGACAGGTCGCTATGGCGCTGGCGAAAGAACTAACCAACCATAGCCTTCCAGAAATTGGCGATGCATTTGGGGGCCGCGACCACACCACCGTGCTGCACGCCTGCCGAAAAGTAAAAGCACTGCAGGAAGAGAATGCGGATATCCGTGAGGATTACAAAAACCTTCTTCGTCTGCTAACCAGTTAACCTTTTTTGTTTACGCCTGCCATGGGCAGGCCTTTCAGGATAGAAAACCGGAGTTTCGATGAAATTTACCATTTCCCGAGAGGCGCTGCTTCGCCCGCTGACTCTGGTGGCGGGCGTAGTAGAACGGCGCCAAACGCTGCCTGTGCTCTCTAACGTACTGATTCAAGTTGAAGGCGATCAGGTCGCTCTGACCGGTACGGATCTAGAAGTTGAGCTAGTAGGCCGCACGGTCGCCAGCCAAGTTGACCAAGCGGGCGCTGCTACGGTGCCGGCTAGAAAGCTGATGGATATTTGTAAATCGCTGCCCGATCAGTCCGACATTCAGTTAGCGGTCGAAGAGGGGCGCGCGATATTACGTAGTGGTCGTTCGCGCTTTACACTTTCTACACTTCCTGTAGCAGAATTTCCTAATATTGAAGATGCCGATGGCAGTCAGGAACTCAGCGTTCCCCGTGGCACGCTTAAGCATTTGATTGAGTCCACCTCCTTTGCCATGGCGCAGCAGGATGTGCGTTATTACCTAAACGGTATGCTGCTGGAAATTCAGAGCAATTTGCTGCGTACGGTCGCGACCGATGGACACCGTTTGGCGATGTGCTCGCGTCCCATTGACGTGGCAGTAAGCCAGTCTCAAAAGCTGATTGTGCCCCGTAAAGGTATCCTTGAGCTCTCTCGCCTGTTGGATGACAGCGATGAACCTGTCAGCCTTACCTTGGGATCAACGCATGTTCGTGCGCATACAGGTGACTTCACGTTTACCTCTAAGCTTATTGACGGCAAATTCCCCGATTATGAGCGCGTAGTGCCGCGCAATGGCGATAAGGTGCTGATTGCCGAGCGTGCCGAGCTTCGTCAAGTGCTGTCACGTACCGCCATTCTCTCCAACGAAAAGTACCGTGGTGTTCGGCTGTATCTTGAGGAAAATAACCTCAAAGTAATGGCCAACAACCCTGAGCAGGAAGAAGCGGAAGAGAACATTGCCGTGGAGTACAGCGGTAGCGCCATGGAAGTGGGCTTTAACGTTGGCTATCTGGTGGATGTGCTCTCTGTGCTTGATGAAGAGCGCGTACAAATTACCCTAGCCGACCCGAACAGCAGTGCCCTGCTGGAAGAGCCTGGCGGTGGTGATGCGCTGTATGTTGTTATGCCGATGCGCTTATAACCGCATTGGGACTGAATGAAAACGGCGCTTCTACATTGTCAGAAGCGCCGTTTTCGCATTTGGCAACGGATAGCGCGTTTCATGGTCTTACTAGGTGGCATTAGCGGATGAGCGTGACACAACTCACTTTTCACGGACTGCGTAACTTGGCTCCGGTTACGATTCATCCGTCACCACGTATCAATGTTATCTATGGCGTGAACGGTAGCGGTAAGACCAGTCTTCTGGAAGGTATTCATATTCTAGGCATGGGACGCTCTTTTCGTACTCGTCAGCTGAAGAATGCCATTCAGTCAGAGGCGCCGTATATGACGCTGTACGGCCGCTTGGCAGGAGATCCTGAGGTGACGCTGGGGGTAAGGCGAATGCGGGCTCAGCGTGAGCTGGAGCTGCGTTTGCGTGGCGAAAAGGGTGTCCGATTGGCTGAGCTGGTAGAAGCTATGCCGCTCCAGCTTATTAATCCTGATGCTTTTCGTTTGCTGGAAGGGTCACCCGCTGGTCGCCGTGAGTTCTTAGACTGGGGAGTGTTTCACGTGAAACATCACTTCCTAGACGCGTGGCAGCGGACTCGCCGGGCGGTGAAACATCGGAATGCACTTCTTAGGCGTGGTAGAATAGCGGCCAGTGAAATAGCGGTGTGGGAGCAGGAGCTCGCCCATTGGGGAGAGCAGATGGATAGGCTACGCCAAGCATGGTTTAGTGAGTTCTTGCCCGTATTTGATGAAACACTGAAAAAATTGCTGCCGCTGCCCGGGTTAACACTCCGCTATGCCAGAGGCTGGGATAAACAACGCTCGCTGGCAGATGTGCTGCACGATAGCCGAGAAACCGACCAGCAGATGGGGTTTACGCAGCAGGGCCCACAGCGCGCCGATTTGCGTATTCGGTTGAACAAGCAGCCCGCAATTGAGGTGCTTTCCAGAGGCCAGCAGAAGCTGGTAGTGAGTGCATTAAAGCTCGCTCAAGGAAGGCTTCTGGAAAGTACCGCACAGCGGCACTGCATTTATTTGATAGATGATTTACCGGCAGAGCTGGACGAGCATCACCGCCGCCAGTTCTGCGCTTTGCTTGAAGAGATGCAGTGCCAAGCATTTATTACCAGCGTCGAGCCCACCGCGCTAAGCGATGTCTGGCAGCCCACTACTGCTGTTGAGATGTTTCACGTGAAACACTCCGAGCAAGGGTTTAGCCAGTGCCAGCCAGATGGGTAGACGACACGGAACGAGACAGACTTCACGACGGAGTGGTCAATGAGCGAGCAGGCTTACGATTCATCAAGCATCAAGGTGCTCAAAGGACTGGACGCAGTACGCAAGCGTCCGGGCATGTACATCGGTGATACCGACGATGGCACCGGGCTGCACCACATGGTTTTCGAGCTGGTGGATAACTCCATCGATGAAGCTCTGGCAGGCCACTGCAGTGAAATTCGCGTCGTCATCCACCCGGATGAGTCGATCACCGTGAGTGATAACGGCCGCGGTATTCCGACTGAACTGCATGAAGGCGAAGGCGTTTCGGCAGCTGAGGTCATCATGACCGTGCTGCACGCAGGCGGCAAGTTCGATGACAACTCCTACAAGGTGTCTGGCGGGCTGCACGGGGTAGGTGTCTCGGTGGTTAACGCGCTTTCAGAAGAGCTGCGCCTCACTATCTGGCGGCAAGGCGAAGTATTCGAGCAGATCTATCACCACGGCGTGCCGCAGGCTCCGCTTGGTGTGGTGGGCAAAACTGAAAAAAGCGGTACACGTGTACATTTTCGTCCGTCTCCTGCCACGTTCGCCAATATCGAGTTTCACTACGATATTCTGGCCAAGCGGCTACGTGAACTCTCCTTCCTGAACTCCGGCGTTGCAATTCGCCTGATGGATGAGCGTAGTGGCAAGGAGGAGCTTTTCCATTACGAGGGCGGCTTGAAAGCCTTTGTTGATCACCTCAACAAGAACAAGACCGTTCTCAACCCGGTTTTCCACTTCAATGCGGAGCGGGAAGATGGGGTGGAAGTCGAAGTGGCCATGCAGTGGAGTGATGCGTTTACAGAAAACATCTTCTGCTACACCAACAACATTCCCCAACGGGATGGTGGTACTCACCTGGCAGGGTTTCGGGCAGCGCTCACGCGGACATTGAACCATTACATCGAAGCCGAAAATCTGCTCAAGAAATCGAAGGTCAATACCTCCGGTGATGACGCTCGTGAAGGTTTGACGGCCATCATTTCGGTGAAGGTACCGGACCCTAAATTCTCCTCGCAGACCAAGGACAAGCTGGTTTCTTCCGAAGTGAAAACGGCGGTAGAGCAGGAGATGGGGCGTCTGTTCGCAGAATACCTGATCGAAAAGCCCAATGAAGCCAAGTCGATCGTCAACAAGATGATCGACGCGGCGCGCGCCCGTGAAGCCGCCCGTAAAGCACGTGACATGACGCGTCGTAAGGGGGCTCTGGACATTGCTGGCTTGCCAGGCAAGCTGGCTGATTGTCAGGAGAAAGACCCCAGCCAGTCAGAACTTTACCTGGTGGAGGGTGACTCGGCCGGCGGCAGTGCCAAGCAGGGTCGTGACCGTCGTACCCAGGCCATCCTGCCGTTGAAGGGTAAAATCCTTAACGTCGAAAAAGCGCGTTTTGACAAGATGCTCTCTTCCGCTGAGGTAGGGACGCTGATCACGGCGTTGGGGTGTGGTATTGGTCGCGAAGAGTTCAGCCCTGACAAGCTGCGCTACCACTCGGTCATTATCATGACTGACGCCGACGTAGACGGTTCGCATATTCGTACGCTGCTACTGACGTTCTTCTTCCGTCAAATGCCCGAGCTGATTGAGCGTGGGCATATCTTTATTGCCCAGCCGCCGCTTTATAAAATCAAACGTGGTAAGCAAGAGCTCTATCTGAAAGATGAGCAGGCCATGATTGATTACCTGACCACCACCGCGCTGGATGGGGCAGGGCTGCACGTTAATGCGGATGCGCCGGGCATTGCTGGCTCACAGCTAGAAGCGCTGGTAAATCAGTATCGCAACGTGATGAAGCGAATTGACCGTTTGGCGCGGGTTTACCCCATCGAAGTATTGAAGCAGGTAGTACATGCTACCGCGCTACAGGGTGAGCCTAGCTTGAAAGACCGCGTCACCATGGAAAACTGGATTGCCGAGCTGCAGAAAGCCATGGATGACAAAGTGGCTTATGAGGGCGGCCCGCGTTATCAGTTCTATCTTCAGGAAGACACCGAGCGTGGTCTGCACCTTCCCGCAGTGTCACTGATTGCCCATGGCGTGACGACTAATTATGTGTGGGGGTTGGATTTCTTCGAGAGTGCTGACTATCGCGCGATTGCAGGGCTTGGGCAAACGCTTAACGGGCTGTTGGAAGAGGGCGCCTACATTGCCCGTGGCGAGCGTCAGAAGCCGGTTAGCCACTTCTCTGATGTGTTGTCCTGGTTGATGCAGGAAGGCCAGCGTGGCCTGTCAGTGCAGCGCTATAAAGGGCTGGGGGAAATGAACCCGGATCAGCTCTGGGAAACCACCATGGACCCCGATAGTCGCCGCATGCTGCGCGTGACCATTGAAGACGCCGTTGCCGCCGATATGATGTTCAACACCTTGATGGGCGATGAAGTAGAGCCACGCCGTGACTTTATCGAAACCAACGCTCTGGTGGCGAATCTTGACGTATAGCGCTGTACTCCATCAGCTAGCGGTCGTTAATGAAAGATGTTTCACGTGAAACATTGAATAAGAAAAGCCGCAGTGGGCATCGCCCTCTGCGGCTTTTTTGTATGAGACTGCTGTAAGAGCCTGGAGTGTGCAGGTTTGGCGCTTAACTCACCTTCAGCCACGCCGTGGGTGAGTATCCAGTGCACCGGCTAACAACTGGTCAACGAATTCAGCAAGGTCATTGACGACCAGCGTGTGTTCCAGGCCCACACTTTTGGCTAGCGTTCTCTCACCTTTGCCTGTCTTTACCAGCACACTTTGGCAACCTACCGCCTCTCCGGCCTGCAGATCTCGCAGGCTGTCACCTACCATCCAGCTACCTCCCAGGTGATCCAGGTCAAGTGCCTGCTGTATTTGCGTCAGTAGGCCGGGCAACGGTTTTCGGCAGGTGCAGGCATCTTGCGGGCCATGGGGGCAATATGCGATGTGCGCAATCTGGCCACCTTCGGCTTCTACCAAGGTGCTCATGTGATGGTGCATGGCGGCCAGGGTGGTTTCATCGTAATAGCCCCGTGCAATGCCTGATTGGTTGGTGGCCACGGCTACCGTAAAGCCGGCCTGTGAAAGCCGCGCGATGGCCGTAATGGAAGCAGGGTAGGGCACCCACTCCGCCAGGGACTTGATGTAGTCATCCGAGTCGTGATTGATGACGCCATCCCGGTCAAGAATCACGAGCCGTTCTGGCATCAGAGAAGTCATCGAAGGCATGAAAGTCCTATTTACTGCGTAGGTGCTGATTCAGTAGCGCCAAGGCATGCAGGGTATGGGCAATTTTCTTACCATCGCTGCCAAAGCGTTGGAAAGGAATTTTCTGGAGACGCTGCAGGCGCGGCAAGGTCGCCAGAAAGCGTTCGCGTACATCGTCGCGGGTGGCCTGCAGGCCGTCCATCAGGGCTGCGGTCAGGCGTTCACGATGAAGTGGTCGTTTGCTCAGCTTGCCATAGAGAGAAAATATGAAACAGTGCCAGTCGCGCACCATGCAGTCGGTGAGTTCGTGTACCTGGCCTGGGTTCGTTTCGAAATCGATGAACACGACCCCATCCTTGTTGACCAGTATGTTGCGTGCAAAGGCCTCGCTAAGATAGCAGCTGCGCTCATGCACATCATTGAGCGCTGAAATACCAAGGTTTAACAATTGGTCGATATCGCCTGGTGTTTGCGCCTGGGTCAATTTCTCCAGCAGCGTGGCTGCGGGCTCATCCTCACTGCCCGCATCGGCCAGCAACAGGGCATCGGGGGTTTCTGCCAGAATAGTCGGTACGGCGATGCCTGCGGCAGACAGCGCTTTAATACGGCTGGCTTCCAGCGCCACGCTCTCTTGGCCGCCCAGGTTGGGCACCGGCTTGAGTGCTTCGATGTTCAGCCACCGCGCCATCAAGGTCAGCGGCAGGTAAGCCAGCCGTGAGTTACGTTTGGCGGCTTTTTTCAGCCAGACCTTTCGCCCTGCCAGCTCATAGGATGCCATGTTGGACTGCTGCTGAGGCAAGGTGTCGAAAAGAAACATATCGTACATGGCCAACTCCCTTGACAGCGTAAGTGCATGGCCGCCCGGTATGTCAGACGCAGCGGCAATTGAAATGTTTCATTAATTTTATCTTGATGTTTCACGTGAAACAAGAGTTATTGTCAAATTCTGTGTATGGCCGGTCAGGCGGCAGTCCTGTCTGACTGATCGGTCAAGGGTTCGCCGTCCTTGAACTGGACGTTGTTCACGACCAGCTCCAGCTTGTTGAACCCCTTGATCCGCTTCCAGCGC
>NZ_JBSXNN010000059.1:0-26319 GCF_056857635.1 Vreelandella sp. L-15
CTAGGGTCTCCCCATTTTCCGGCGTGTCATCGGCATAGTCCTCCTGAGGAGGTGAACAAGTCTGGTATTCGTGCCTCGGCGTCTGGCGCTCTTCTCCAGAGGGGGTAGAAAACACTTCGGCCTTGAGCAAACAGCCGTTGCCAGCCTCGCTGCAGGCTATAGAACGGGAATATCAGCCGGTGGTGTCGCTTCTGACGTTGCGCGTGCCGCACCAACTCCGGCGCTCGGTCCTGATAGGCCGCAAGCAGTGCCCAGGCCAGGCTGGCCAGCGCCACCAAGTTCTGCAGCGTCGTGAAACGGCGTGCCTGGACACCCTCCAGGTCGAACCCCTGCTTGGTGAACCGGTACCCCTCCTCGCAGGCCCAGCGATCCAGGTAAGCCTGAATCATCCGCTCGCCTTGGCGGCGACCACGCACCGGGCGCGTCGTCACCAGCACCAGGCGCTCCGACTTCTCATGATCGACAACGATCATCCACAGCGGCGTCTCCGGATGCTCCCGCAGTGTGACCTTGGTGATGCCGAACCGCACCGGGATATGCTGCCCACGGCGCAAATGGCCGCGGTGCTTCAGTGACAGATCTCGGGCAATCTGCTGCGACGTCTTGGCGGTATCTCGCCACTGCCAGAAGCGCTGATTGGCGGCCCGGACCAGCACATGACGCTCGGCGCGCAGCCAGGCATCCCACAGCCGCCCTCGATCGCCGCCACGATCGATGACCCACAGTGGCCGGCCCTCCACATGGCGCTGCACGGTATCCATCACGCTCAGGATATCGGTGTTTTCACTGCGGTAGCCGCCGCGAGCCGGCGATAGCAGCCGCGTGAGCAGTGGCCAGGTGGTGCCCCGCCTCAGGTCGCGTGCCACCACGCTGATCAGCGGATAACCACCGACGATCTCGCCGGTATCACCGTCGCGAACGCGGGTTCGGTATTCACTGGCCGGGGCGCCATCCCGGTTCAGGTCGCCCGGATCGATGGCCAGCACCATGTCATCGGTGATGTAAGGCGTGATCCGCTGGAGCTGCAGTTGCTCCGCGGCCCAAGCAAGCTCGCTGTGCCGGGACAGCATGCGCGACAACCGCTTCTGCGTGTGGTGCAGCCGACAGGGTTCCTTCAAGGCGCGGGCGATCTCGGCCTGGCGCAAACTACCGCTGGCCAGGATGCCAAAGAGCGTTTCTGCCGCCAGCTTCACGACGGGTCGAGCGAGGTGATCCGACAGGTCGTCACACCAGCCGATCAGGCGAGCTTTCCATTTGGCGCGGTCTTTGGCATCTTGAAGCATCGGGGTTTTCCTTTTGGTTCATGGTGTTAGGGGTAACAACATGATACCGGCGGGAAAGCCCCCGATCTCGTTGATAGCACTGAAATTTTCAACGCTATTCAGGCAGTTACAGCACCACCTGTGGAAAAGTGGGGAGACGCTAGTTAAAGTGATTGATTCGATAGGCGCTTTGCCTTGCCGCCCTACCATGCGAAAATTGCCTCCCTTAAAAGCGCGTTCTGCCACCAGCGCTTGTCAGTTTGCTTTGCTTTTCAACCTTCATAGGGATCTCATTACATGACCGCCCAACTCATCGATGGTAAAGCCATCGCCGCTAATGTCCGTCAACGCGTTGCCGAGAAAATTACTGCACGTCAGCAAGCTGGCGCTCGTGCACCCGGACTAGCCGTTGTTGTGGTCGGCGAAGATCCAGCCTCTCATGTGTACGTAAGCAATAAACATCGCGCATGTGAGCAGGCTGGCATTCTCTCTTTTCAACATGCCCTGCCAGCGGACACCACCCAGGAAGCGTTAGAGGCATTGGTCGATGAGTTGAATAACGACGCAACTGTGGATGGCATTCTGGTTCAGCTCCCTCTGCCCGCCCACCTCGACGCTCGGCCAATTCTGGAACGCATCCGCCCTGACAAAGATGTCGATGGTTTTCACCCTTATAACCTTGGCCGCCTGGCCCAGCGCTTACCTTCACTACGCCCCTGTACGCCAAAAGGCATTATGACCATGCTGGCGCAAAGCGGTATCGCGGTACGCGGCATGGACGCCACCATTGTGGGAGCTTCTAACATCGTTGGACGCCCAATGGCACTTGAGCTAATGCTGGCAGGCTGCACCACTACGGTATGCCACCGTTTCACCCAGGATTTAGCCGGCCATGTCAGCCGTGCAGATTTAGTCGTTGTTGCCGTCGGTAAGCCCGGCATTGTGAAGGGCGAATGGATCAAACCAGGCGCCGTGGTGATTGATGTCGGCATTAACCGTCAAGATGACGGTACCCTCGTCGGTGACGTCGACTTTGCTGCGGCTGCAGAGCGCGCCAGCTATATCACTCCCGTACCGGGTGGCGTTGGTCCCATGACTGTTGCCACGTTGCTGGAAAACACTCTTGAAGCCGCCGAGCGACACGATCAGCAGCATTAAGCACTGAGCGTTTCAACAATTAAACCTCTCGAATTACGACGGAGAATGCGACGGTGCAACGGATTGGAATTATTGGCGCAATGGCGCAGGAAGTGAATATTTTAGCGGGGCAGCTTGATAACGCCGAGCGCTACGAGCACGCCGGATTTGTATTTCATACCGGTACGCGCCACGGCTTGGAAGTAATCATTCTGCAATCGGGTATTGGAAAAGTGAACGCGGCGGTTGGCACGGCGATTTTATTAGAGCGCCATCAGCCGGATGCGATCATCAATACTGGCTCAGCTGGCGGGTTTGCCACCGACTTAGCCATTGGCGACGTTATCATTTCCGATGAAGTTCGCCACCACGATGTCGATGCAGTGGTATTTGGCTATGAGCTAGGCCAAGTACCAGGTATGCCTGCTGCCTATCATGCGGATAGCCGCTTGCGCGACATCGCTCGCGGCGCGATTGCAGCACTTGGCGAGGTAAACGTACGCGAAGGGATGATTGCCACTGGCGATGCTTTTATGGCCGACCCCGAGCGGGTAGCCACCACACGCGCCCAATTTCCCACCATGCTGGCAGTGGAAATGGAGGGCGCTGCGATTGCCCAAACTTGCTACCTCTATGACTGCCCGTTTGTCGTCATTCGCGCCCTCTCTGACATCCCTGGCAGTGGCGACAACCACCTCTCTTTCGAGCAGTTCCTCGATATTGCCGCCGACCACTCATCACGGATGGTGGATCAGATGCTCATCGCCCTGGGCGAAACTAAGTAAGTGTCATCGCCTAACTGCGCTAACGAAAACGGAGCCTTAATGGCTCCGTTTTCGTTGAGACTTATACAGCGCGTTACTTTTTCATCGCCCATTGCAGTGTTTCACCTGCCAGCAGCGGCACAATGGTTTGTCCCGATGCGTAGGGGTAACTCTCCGGCATTACCCATTGGCGGCGCTCAAGGGTTACCGTATCCGTATTCGGCGCCAAGCCGTAGAAGCGTGGGCCGTTCAGGCTAGCAAACGCTTCTAGCTTATCCAGCGCCTGCATCTCTTCGAACGCCGTCGCGTATAGCTCGATGGCAGCGGGAGCGGTATAGGCACCTGCACAGCCGCAGCTCGACTCCTTATCGCCTTTCGCGTGGGGTGCACTATCCGTGCCTAAAAAGAATTTCGGGCTACCGCTGGTCGCCGCTTTCAGCAGGGCTTGGCGGTGCTGTTCACGCTTGAGAATAGGCAAGCAGTAGTAGTGAGGACGAATGCCGCCCGCTAACATTTTGTTGCGATTGAACAGCAAATGGTGAGCGGTGATAGTCGCCGCTACGTTATCGGAGGCGCTGGCCACAAACTCAGCGGCCTGCTGAGTGGTAATGTGCTCGAATACCACTTTCAAACTAGGATGACGCGCCAGCAGCGGTTTCATCACCCGCTCAATAAACATCGCTTCCCGATCGAAAATATCGATCTCGTGATCAGTGACTTCTCCATGCACCAATAACGGCATGCCTAGCTTGGCCATCATAGCAATCGTGGCGTCACAGTGAGCAATATCCGTCACACCTGACGCAGAATTGGTCGTCGCCCCTGCTGGATAGAGCTTCACGGCTTTAACAATACCGCTTTTTACCGCGCGCTCAATTTCTTCAGGTGGCGTCGTATCCGTCAGATAAAGCACCATCAAAGGCTCAAACGCACTACCTTCTGGTAGCGCTGCCAGGATTCGCTCGCGATATGCTATTGCCTGCTCTGTCGTCGTCACCGGCGGTTTCAGGTTAGGCATAATAATAGCGCGCCCCATTTGCGCAGCAGTATGCCCCACCACGGCGTTTAACGCCTCGTCATCACGTAAATGCAGGTGCCAATCATCGGGGCGGGTAATGGTAATAGCGTCCACGGCAAATCCTATTCTGATCTTGGGTAAGGGAGTTCAGAGAGCTGCCACAGTATACTCAATACGGCGATAGGATAAATCTGCGCGTCACCCCCACAGATAAGCGCAAGTGTCGTATCATGGCGGCACGCTGTAAGATCAAGGATTCAGTTGTTTATGCAGAACGTACGACGCTATGCGGATTTTATCGCCAGCATCGAGGGATTGGCGTGGCTGGGGCTCGCATGGTCGATTTCTATATCAATGCACCGTCAAAGCACCGAACCTACTCTGGCGATGCTATTTGTGGTGGCAACGCTGGTCCTGTTTAGCTGGGCACATCGACCTATGCGCTATTTACTGCGCCGTTACCACATTCGTAAGCGCCGCACTGACATGTGGATTCACACGCTGGCGCTCCCGCTGCTACTGGCGATGTTTTTCCACATTATGTTGGAAGCGTTGCTCGGCTCGGCCTGGCTCCCTCCTAAGATGCTGCTGTTTAACCTGTTAGCCTCTGCGGGTTGGATGACGTTTGTCATGACCCTATTTATTAAGTTCGTTATCCATAGCGTCAAAACATCAAGTAAATAAGCCGCCTCATGCCTACTGCTCTGCCCTTGCCGCTCTCTACGCCTAACCGCAATCTAGTACGGCTCACCATCGTTCGGGGGATCACCTGGACGGGGTTTTTGATGGCCATTATTGTAGGCATCGAACTACTAGCATTTAAATTGCCCGTCACAGCCGTGGTCAGCGTAGTCATTGCCATGGGCATGTTGAACATTGCCACGTGGTGGCGGCTGGGTAGGCCTAGAGCCGTTAGCCATGGCGAGTATTTATCGCATTTATTAGCCGACATCGCAGGGCTCACGCTGCTGTTTTACTTTTCAGGGGGCTCCACCAACCCGTTTATCACTTACTACTTGGTGCCGGTGACTATTGCCGCAGCCACCCTACCTTGGCGCCACGCGTGGATCATCGCCGCCTGCGCCATGGCAGGCTACAGCTTCCTGATGTTTTACTACCACCCGATACCGCAGCTAGGACATATCAGTAGCGATGGCCCGTTAAGTCTACATATCCTAGGAATGTGGCTGAACTTCGGACTTTCTGCCGGCCTAGTCACCTTCTTTATTTATAAAATGGCCCACGCCCTGCGCAGCCGGGATAAAGCGCTTTCCCGCACCCGGGAGGCTGCGCTACGCAACGAGCAAGTGCTCGCCGTGGCCACCCAAGCAGCGGGTACTGCTCATGAACTGGGAACGCCGCTTTCTACGATGGCCGTGCTATTGAAAGAGATGCAGGCGGACGCGGAGCAAGAGAGCTCACTAGGGCAAGACATTGCGCTGCTGCGCCAGCAGGTGGATATCTGTAAATCGCGCCTGCAGCACTTGGTCAGCAATGCTGACCGTCGGCGCATGGCCGAACCTGAAATACTCGATGCGGAAGTATGGCTGGCAGGCGTGGTACAGCGCTGGCTCGTAATTCGGCCCGATGTTAGCCATCGTTTTGAAGTCGCTGAACGCCGCGGCAGACCTTGGCTGGCAGTTGATGCCACCTTAGACCAAGCACTGACTAACTTGTTGAATAACGCCGCCGATGCCAACCCCGAGCACATTGCTATTCGCCTGGATTGGCAAGACGAGGAGGTGGTGATTGATATTCGTGATCACGGCCCAGGCGTGGCGATGTCAATTGCGGATCAGCTAGGCGATACCTTTGTCTCCACTAAAAGCAAAGGCATGGGCATTGGCCTATTTCTCACCCACGCCACGATTAACCGCTTCGGCGGCGGCGTTAGCCTTTATAACCATCCAGAAGGTGGAACGCTGACCGAGGTCACCCTGCCGCGTTGCTCAGCACCAACCTAGGGTGAGACGGCAGCTATTTAGACAAATGAGGGTACTATGCAGAACCAAGAGCAACGTCTGCTGATTGTCGATGACGATGAAATGTTTTGCCACGTACTAAGCCGCGCACTGACCCGCCGCGGCTTTGAAGTGATGGTCGCTCACGACGCCGACCAAGCGCTGAATATCGCGGCACAGTTTACGCCCACCATGGCCACGCTTGATTTAAAGCTGGAGCATAGCTCTGGCCTTAAGCTGCTGCCTGAACTGCTCTCCGCAGTACCAAGCTGTCGCATCGTTGTGCTCACGGGCTACTCCAGCATTGCTACGGCGGTAGAAGCTATCAAACTTGGCGCGATCAACTACCTGTGTAAACCGGCAGATGCCGACGATGTGATGGCGGCCTTTGAACACCCTGACGCTGACCCCAATATCGAGCTGGCGGATAATCCCCCTTCCATCAACCGGATTACCTGGGAGCATATCCAAAAAGTGCTGCAAGAGCATGATGGCAATATTTCCGCCACGGCTCGGGCGCTAGGCATGCACCGCCGCACACTACAGCGCAAGTTGCAAAAACGCCCGGTTCGCCGCTGAGCCCGCCCGTTATCAAGCTCCACTAGCTATCGTAACAGGCGGGGGGTTGGATTAGTGTGCTGTCCAGCCGAGATCAATATTCCAGCTAGCGCCAGTGACTGCGCCCGCCGCATCTGACGTCAGGTAAGCGACCAACTGAGCAACTTCGGAGGGGTCGATTAAGCGCTTAATCGCGGCGTTTTTGAGCATGATTTTCTCGATCACCTCTTGCTCATCCATACCATGCAGCTTGGCCTGATCGGCAATCTGGTTATCTACTAACGGGGTTTTAACATACGCAGGGCAAATCGCATTGGCGGTAATGCCCTGTTCGCCGCCTTCCAGCGCAGCGGTTTTGGTTAACCCAATCATGCCGTGTTTGGCGCTGATATACGCCGCCTTACCCGGCGATGCCACCTGCGCATGGATTGAGGCAATATTTACCACTCGCCCCCAGCCCTTTTCACGCATATAAGGCCAAGCGGCCTGGGTGAGAAGGAATGGCGCGGTCAGCATCAGGTCGATAATTTGCCGCCACTTCTCTTCGGGAAAAGTCTCGATAGAAGCGACATGCTGAATTCCGGCATTATTCACCAAAATATCCACGCTACCAAAGCGTTTCACTGCCTCAGCAATCGCGCCACGGCATGCATCTGCGTCGGTGAGATCCGCTTGGTAAAACGCCGCGCCTGCCGCTTCTGCAATCTCTTTTCCAGCAGGATTAAAATCGACGGCCAGGACTTGGTGGCCCTGCTCGTAAAAGTGTTTAACAACGGCTTCACCGATACCACTGCTGGTACCAGTCACCACGGCAACCCGAGGGGTTGAAGCTTTTTGGGATGACATTCAGACGTCCTTTTATTAACTGCACGGTAATGAATGTATAAACGCTCATGAGTATAGGAGTCGCCGGTAGCTTCTGCCTACTCTACCCTTGCGGTACAGCGTTCGGGGTCATTAGCTGTTCCATCATGCGCTGTGCTAATCGTGCTGTCTCTTGAAGCGTTTCAAGATCGCTTAGATCTTCTAAGATTTTTCGCTTATAAAGCTCGATACCCGCGGGCAAACGCTCTAGTTGCAGTGAGTAACGGCCTGAAGGAAGCGTTAACGCACACTGTGACTCAAGCGGCGCTTGTAAAGCAGACTGCTCTGGCAGCGCGACAAGCCATAGCTCACAAGGCGTAATTAAAGCGCCAGCCATCACGCTGGCGCCGCTAATGCGCGACTCAATATGCTGAAAACAGAGCGCATCAACGCCTAATCGCGGATTGAAGTGCGCCTGCTGCTTAAGTCCTGCTAAGTGCTCATCGCGGTAGCACTTAGCAAGCTCAGCTAAATAACCATATTCATGCGGAGCCAGGGTTTGCATGGCTTCTCCTACTGTTCCATTGCTCATTGTGCGGCTTTATAGGGCACGTAGTGTGGTGCTATTGGCGAAAACCTGTGCCCTACGCCACAATGGGCGCTGATTCCTAATTCAAGCACTTACTTATTTCTGTATCGTAAAGGAGTTGTTGCCATGTTTGTGGTCATTTTTGGGCGCATGTCGTGCCCATTCTGTGTACGTGCCAAGCATCTTGCCGAACACCTCGAGAGTAACGGCAAAATTGATGGCTACCGCTATGTAGACATGCCCTCAGAAGGCGTTACCAAGGAAGATATCGCCAAAACTGCGGGCAAACCCATTCATACCGTACCGCAAATCTTTGTCGACCAGCAGCACATTGGCGGCTTTACCGAATTCGACCAGTTTGTCCGTGATAAGCAATTAATGGCCTCTTAGCACCACTGCTGAATATTTAACGCTGGTGACGCTTAACTCAGGCTTTGACTGTTACCGGATTACTTGGGAGGCTTGGCACTCACCCAAAAACAGCTAAGCATGGCGTGAGCCAAGACCCACGCCATTTCACCATGCTCGCTTTCAGTGTTACTCGTCGAAGGTCATTTCTGGAACGTGGTCAGGAACGATCAGCTTGCCTGCAGTTTTCTCGACAATTTCCTCAACGCTAACGCCGGGCGCGCGCTCTTTGAGGATGAAGGCACCATCTTTAATTTCCAGGTAAGCCAGATCCGTTAACACTCGATTGATGCACCCGGCGCCAGTGAGCGGCAAGTTACATTTTTCCAGCAATTTGGATTCACCGTGTTTGGATGCATGGGTCATGGTGCAAATAATATTTTCTGCGCCAGCCACAAGATCCATCGCTCCACCCATACCCTTGATGAGCTTACCGGGGACCATCCAAGAGGCGATATTGCCCTCCTGATCAACCTCGAACGCACCCAGTACGGTTAAGTCCACATGTCCGCCACGAATCATGGCAAACGACTCAGCGGATGAGAAAATGGCAGCGCCAGGACGAGCGGTAACGGTCTGTTTGCCCGCGTTAATCATATCGGGGTCCACTTCTTCCTCAGTGGGGAAGCGCCCCATGCCCAGCAAGCCATTTTCAGACTGGAGCATGACATCTATACCATCTGGGATATAGTTAGCTACCAGGGTAGGAATACCAATGCCTAAATTGACGTAAAAACCATCCTGCAGTTCACGGGCAACGCGCTGTGCCATCTGTTCGCGAGTTAAAGCCATGGTGCCACCTCTTGTCTTAGCAGTTAGTTGATTGTTGGCGTTGTTGCACTTAGCTGCGCACCGTGCGCTTCTCAATACGCTTCTCGAATGTGCTTTGAATAATACGATCCACGTAGATACCCGGCGTATGAATCTGGCTTGGCTCCAGTTCGCCTGGTTCAACAATCTCCTCAACTTCTACAACGGTGATCTTGCCTGCCGTGGCGGCCATGGGGTTAAAGTTCTGTGCAGTATGGCGATAAATCACGTTGCCATAGCGGTCGGCTTTCCAGCCTTTCACAATCGCAAAATCGCCTTTAATGGCTTCTTCTAAAATATAGTGGCGGCCATCGAACACACGCTCTTCTTTGCCTTCTGCAATCGGGGTGCCATAACCTGTAGCCGTGTAGAAGGCGGGAATGCCCGCTCCGCCAGCACGCATTTTTTCTGCCAGCGTTCCTTGAGGGGTCAGTACCACCTCAATTTCATTATTCAGCATTTGCTGCTCAAACAGCGCGTTTTCGCCTACGTAGGAGGCGAAGATTTTGCTTATTTGCCGATCTTCGAGCAGAAGGCCTAAGCCAAAACCATCGACGCCACAGTTGTTAGAGACAACAGTAAGGTCTTTCACACCACGACGTTTGATTTCTGCGATCAGATTTTCTGGAATACCACACAGACCAAAGCCACCTGCGAGGACGGTCATGCCGCTTTCAATGCCTTCCATTGCTTCTTCGTAAGAAGCTACACGCTTGTCGAATCCTGCCATTGTTATGCCTCACATTGTTGTTGAGTACGTATCGGTGTTGAGAGCGTTTGTCGAGAATAGTGTGCAAGAAGCGTTTGTTGGAATGTCGCGCCATACATAGTGAGTATGACGATCAGAACAGTATTGCCAGTGTTGTCCTAGATGATATATTTGTTAAGTTTGTTTTTCTTATCAATTTATTTTAATAACTTATAAAGAGACGCCATGACCGTCAAGCAGCTTCGTGCATTTTTAGCCGTGGCACAGACCCTAAGCTTTACCCAGGCATGTGAGCGCCTGCACCTTTCACAGCCCGCCCTAAGCCTTGCCATCAAAGGGTTAGAAGATTCGCTAGGCGGCAAACTGCTTATCCGTAGCACCCGTAGCGTGCGACTAACCCCAGAGGGGGAGTCGCTGCTCCCGCTTGCCAAACATCTGCTGGCGCAGTGGGATAACACCGAGGAACGCCTGCGCCAGCGGTTTACGTTACAGCTAGGGCGACTCAGCGTTGCGGCCATGCCGTCTTTTGCCTGCAATCTATTACCCAGTGCACTGGTTAAGTTTCGACAACAGTACCCCAAAATCAACGTCACGGTGCACGATGTGATCAATGAAGAAGTCACGGATATGGTGCGCTCCCGACAGGTAGAGATTGGCATTGCCTTCTCGCCGGAGGGCCAGGGAAGCTTAAGTTTTACACCTTTGTTTGAGGATCAGTTTGTCGCCGTGGTTCCTCCTACCTCGCCCCTGGCTTACCACGACACACTGCCCTGGACGCAGCTGCTTGAGAATGACTTTATCACGCTACAACGCCCTTCCATGGTACGGCGTTTACTGGAGCAAGAGCTTGAAAAGCGCCATATAGACCTCCCTGTCGCCTTTGAAAGCCACCAGCTCTCTAGCGTCGGACGAATGGTCGCGGAAGGCCTAGGGGTCAGCGCTGTGCCTTCCATGTGCATTCAGCAAATGCATGAGCTGGGTGCGCGCTGCGTACCACTTGTCGAGCCAAGCATCGCTTGCCGAGTGGGGATCCTGACCCAGGAAGAGCTTTCCGTGGCGGCGCATGCGCTGCGTAGCGTGTTGCTTGAGAGTGTTAAAGCACCTTCCCTACCGATTGATGCATAACGCTTTAATACGGTTATGCTGGGCAGCGTGGCGCTGATCTATTAGCATTTATCGCTAAGCGCGTGTTTAAAAGGCCTTTAGCACGCAGACGAATTGCTGTGAGGATTGTGGTATGCCAATTATTAAAGGGGGCGTTAGCATCTTGCTGCTGACGTTGAACACGCTGGTTTGGGGTGTCCCCCTGATTATTCTGACGCTGCTCAAAGTCATCGTCCCTGGGCGGCGGCAAAAAGAGTGGCTGCTTAAAGGGCTATGTGCCGTCGCACTAAACTGGATTGGCGTCAATTTGTGGTGGATGCGGCACTGGTTAAAACCTAATGTCTCGATCAACGTGCCAGATACATTAAGCCCTGAGCAGTGGTGGCTGGTAATCTCCAACCATCGCAGTTGGACCGATATCTTTATTCTGCTTATGGCACTGCACCGACGCATTCCTATGCCGCGCTTTTTTCTCAAACACCAGCTTATCTGGATCCCGATTGTTGGTCTCGCCTTCTGGGCGCTTGAGTTTCCCTTTATGCGTCGCTTTAGCCGTGAGCAGATCGCCAATAACCCCAAGCTAGCCACAGTTGACCGGGAATCCACTGAGCGCATGTGCCGCCAAGCTCGCCATGCCCCTATCGCTATTTTTAATTTTGTCGAGGGAACCCGCTTTACCGTCGCCAAACGCGAGTCGCAGCAAAGTCCATTCCAGCATCTGCTTCGCCCTAAAGCAGGAGGAATTGCCCAAGTACTTAGCCTGCTGGGTGATCAGTTGGATGGTATTCTTGACGTCACTATTAGCTATACCAACCCATCACCCACGTTTATGGGTTTTTTATGCGGTAAAGAAGCCCCCATTACGCTTGAAGCCCGGCAGCTAGCCATTCCTGAATGGATGCAAACTGCCAACTACCATGACGAACCGCAGCATAAGGAACGCTTCCACGCATGGATCAACTCACTCTGGCAGGAAAAAGATACCTTGCTAGATCGCCTCAGCGACCACGACTAAGCCACTGGCTCACCATTTGTGTATTGGCCAGCGTGCTAACTGGCTGCGCCAGCTCTGCCCCCTCCTCTAGCCAGCGGGTGCCCGCCGCTAGCAGCGCCAGCGCTATTGGCGGCAACTGGGTAGAGGTTAGACGTGGCGATACGCTAGGGCAGCTCGCGGCACGGGCTGACGTACCACTTGAACGGCTAGAGCGCTTCAACCCGGGGGTTGACTCTCGCCGTTTAGCCGTTGGTCAGCGCCTATTGATCCCAACCCAGCAGGAGCGAGCGCCTTCTGGCGGCCCTTATCGCTATCAAATCCGGCCCGGTGATACCTTCTCAGGTATTGCCAGGCACTTTAACACCACAACGGGGCGAATCCAGAGTGCTAACCAAGGCACTTCCCCCACGGCATTGCGTGTCGGGCAAATCATTAGCGTACCGCTTAGCAGTACCGCTAGAACGGCATCATCAAGCAGTAGTTCAGCCGCTAGTAGCGCCAATAACCGTAATGCACCAACGCCTGCCCCTGCGCCAAGCGCTAGTTTGCCAGCTTCGGCACGCCGATGGCCGTGGCCTTTAGAGGATTATCGTGTGGTTCGTCAGTTTGGTGCCGACAGCCGCGGCACACTACAGCCCATGTTGTTGGCAACTCAGGCAGGCGCTCGTGCTAGGGCCGTTGCTCCTGGTGAAGTACGCTTTGCAGATAGCATGCGGCAGCTCGGCGATGTCGTGATTGTGCACCATGCCGATAACTTGCAAACCGTTTACGCGCTCTGCGAGCGGATTCTCGTCCGCGTAGGGGACCAGGTGAGTACAGGTGATGAGCTGTGTGATGTAGGACAAAGTAACGCGACACAGCGTTATGATCTGCTGTTTGACTTACGTCAGGGGGGGAAACCCATCGACCCACGACAGGTGCTAAGGTAAGCATATTCCGCATGCAAAAGCCCCGCGAGGGGCTTTTGCATCTTTTTTGAATTAACTGCGCTCGCTAATTAACCGCGATAGTAACCAGGGGCCACAAATGGCATCGCGGAAACGCTCATGGGTAGCTGCTTGCCGCGTACTAACGCGTAGACGGTAGTACCGGGCGCTTCCCACTCACGGGCGAGGTACCCCATGGCAATAGGTTTACCGACGCTTGGCCCAAAACCTCCGGAAGTCACTACGCCAATTTCATTGCCCGCTTCATCTACCAGCAGACTGCCTTCTCGCACCGGCGCGCGCCCTTCTGCTACCAGCCCAACCCGCTTGCGGGTATGATCTTTGGTATCCACTTGGTGCAAAATCACATCGGCTCCGGGGAAACCCGCTGCTCGCTCGCCGCCATGGCGACGCGGCTTGCCAATGGCCCAGATCAAGCCGGCCTCGACAGGCGTGGTTTGCATATCCATATCGTGACCATATAGGCACAAGCCCGCTTCTAAGCGCAGTGAATCACGCGCGCCCAAGCCAATCGCTTCTACTTCAGGCTCGGCCAGCAGCGCTTCGGCAAGCGCCTGACACTCGTCAGCCG
The DNA here is from genome assembly GCF_056857635.1 of Vreelandella sp. L-15. Lineage (NCBI taxonomy): Bacteria > Pseudomonadati > Pseudomonadota > Gammaproteobacteria > Oceanospirillales > Halomonadaceae > Vreelandella > Vreelandella sp. L-15. The sequence goes on from NZ_JBSXNN010000059.1 coordinate 13,637, forward strand.
CGACAGAGATTTCAAAGCCATCTTCGCCGGTATAACCACTGCGGCTGATCCACACGTCACATCCTGCCAGCGTGTAACGACCATGTTGCATAAACGTTAGCTCACAGGCTTGCGGGCAGAGCCGCTGCATCACATCGCGGGCCTGTGGCCCTTGAAGCGCCAGCAGACCGCGATCAAGCACATCGATTTGATGAGTGTTACCAAGATTAGCGCGCAAATGGGCAATATCTTGGTCTTTGCATGCCGCGTTCACCACCAGATAGAAGTGATCGCCAGCATTCACCACCATCAAATCATCAATAATACCGCCATCGGTGCTGGTAAAAAGGCCATAACGCTGCTGGCCTTTTTGCAAGCCTACCAAGTCCGCTGGGATAAGACTTTCCAGCGCTTCAGCGACCTTTTCTCCGGAGACCAGAATCTGTCCCATATGCGATACATCGAACAAGCCACACCGCTCGCGGGTATGCTCATGCTCTTTTTTAACACCCAGCGGGTATTGCACCGGCATATCGTACCCGGCAAAAGGCACCATCTTGGCCCCTAGCTGCGTGTGAAGCGCATGAAGTGGCGTGTGTTTCAGATCAGTCATGGCATTTCCTCTGTCAAAAAAGAGAAACGGGAAGCCTTACTAGGCTTCCCGGCTCTATTACATCGTGCATTACCTGCTTACAGGCAGGCCTTATTTATCATGATCCAGGGCTTCACCCGGCAGCACGTCCTTACCAGCGAAATAATCCCGAGTGAGCTTAAAGACAACCGGAGACAGCAGCGCCAGGGCAATGAGGTTAGGAATCGCCATCATCGCGTTGAAGGTGTCTGCCATCAGCCAGATAAAGCCCAATTGCGCAACTGCACCCAGCGGAATAGCCAGTACGAACAGCACTCGGTACAGCATAATAGAGCGCGTACCGAACAGGAACTGGCAGCATTTCTCACCGTAAAACGACCAGCCAAGAATGGTGGTAAAAGCAAAGATTGCTAGCGCAATGGCCACGATCTGATTACCAAAGCCAGGCAGCGCCGCATCAAAGGAGAGCGCGGTGAGCGAAGCGCCCGCTTCGCCTTCCATCCACACGGTAGAGGTCAAGATCACCAGCGCCGTGATGGTACACACGATGATGGTATCAATGAACGTACCCAGCATGGCAATCAAGCCCTGACGAACCGGGTTTTTCGTCTGCGCAGCAGCGTGAGCAATCGGTGCACTGCCCAGACCTGCTTCATTGGAGAAAATACCCCGCGCCACGCCAAAGCGGATGGCGGCCATTACCGCAGCACCGGCAAAGCCACCGGCTGCTGCCATGGGGTTGAAGGCGTAGTAGAAGATCAGCCCAAAGGCGTCACCGATTTGGCCCGCATTAACGATCAGCACCAGCAAGCCCGCAATCACATAAGCAATGCCCATCACCGGTACCAGCTTACCAGCCACCTTGGCAATGCGCTTGATGCCACCCAATATCACTGCACCGGCCAGTACCATGATGATAACGCCGGTTAACCAGTGAGGAACACCAAAGGTGGCATCCATGGCGTCAGCCACGGAGTTAGACTGTACGGTATTACCAATCCCGAAGGCCGCCACCGCGCCAAAGAACGAGAACAGACCGCCCAGCCACAGCCACTTACGGCCCAGACCATTTTTGATGTAGAACATCGGCCCACCCACGTGATAGCCGGTGCTATCGGTTTCCCGGTAGCGTACTGCCAGCACTGCCTCGGCAAACTTGGTCGCCATACCCACCAGTGCGGTAATCCACATCCAGAACACAGCACCTGGGCCACCTAATGCGATGGCCGTTGCCACACCGGCAATATTACCGGTACCAATCGTCGCAGACAGTGCTGTCATCAACGCGTTAAAGGGAGAAATTTCCCCCTCATCGCCGGGTTTTGCAGAGGTTTTATCGGATGGCTTGGCATCGCGGCCTTGCCACATTAGCTTGAAACCCATGCCGAGTTTACGTATCGGCATCAGTTTCAAGCCAATCTGCAGGTAGATACCCACCCCCAATAGCAGGATCAGCATTAACGGGCCCCACACCACGCCGTTAATGGCCCCTAATAGGCTTGTTAACGTTTCCACACGACTCTCCTTACCCAATTGATTAATGCATTTGTTATGAAGGTTAGGTTGTTCACCCACTCCATCCGATAGCAGATGGAATCACCAAGCGTTCCCACCATAGCGCTTAATTAACGCTGGAAAAACGGATGATGGGTATGTTTTACACCATTTTCTTAGTGCGCTTCCATGCCAATGTCGCCTGCTGATAGAGAAAGCTGCTCTTTTTGAAACTGGCTGGCGCACTGAAACAACAGAAAAAGAGCATCCATTTTTAGCCTTTTGGAGGCAATGAAGAAATTTGTTTCCGATAAGAAACACGGTACCATATACCCACTTACGCTCACTGCGAGCTGGCCACAGTCGCCAAGGCGAACGACAAGCGCTAGTATGCTTTCGTTCTGTCCACTGATTTTATAAGGGAATCACTATGAGCAATCTTCCTGCCAATCTTCGTTACGCTGCCAGCCATGAATGGGTGCTTGATCATCAAGATGGCACCGTCACCATCGGCATCACCGACCACGCGCAAGAAGCGCTAGGCGATGTGGTATTTGTTGAACTGCCCGAAGTTGGCCAATCCCTAAGCAAAGGGAAAGAGTTTGGCGTCATTGAATCCGTGAAAGCGGCCTCTGACCTTTACTCGCCGGTCAATGGCGAAGTAATTGAAGTGAACGAAGCCCTCGAAGACGCTCCCGAAACGGTGAACGACGCCCCCTATGAAGGCGGCTGGATTATGAAAGTGCGTGTTACCGACCAAGCCTTTGAAGGTCTCTTAGATGCCGATGCGTATCAAGCGACGCTGAGCGCCGACACCTAAGTCATGTAGCCAAAGCGCCTGCCCCTGCGGCAGGCGCTTTATTATCGCCTCTGCACGGTTTTCTCATTACGTCCGGAATCTCCCCCATGCCTTTTGAATCACGCCGATTGGCCGAACTGGCCGACCACGATGCTTTTATCAAACGCCATAACGGGCCCAGCCCCGATGATGTCGCCACCATGTTAAAAGCGCTCAATATGCAGCGCATGGAAGACCTGATTGAGCAAACCGTGCCTAGCGATATTCGCCTAGGTCGCGAACTTGCCCTTGACGACCCCCGCAGTGAAGCGGAAGCCCTTGAATATTTGAGCCAGTTAGCGCGCCAGAACCGCGTCAGCAAAAGCTATATTGGCCAGGGTTACTACAACACCCACATGCCCGCAGTGATTCAGCGCAACGTGCTGGAAAATCCCGGTTGGTATACCGCTTACACGCCTTACCAGCCCGAAATTTCCCAGGGCCGTCTGGAGGGATTGCTAAACTTCCAGCAGGTGATTATGGATTTAACCGGCATGGAGCTTGCCAACGCCTCCCTGCTGGATGAGGCCACCGCCGCCGCAGAAGCCATGGCACTGTGTAAGCGCGGCAATAAAAAGAGCAAGTCGAACGCGTTCTTCGTGGCTGACGACCTCTTTCCGCAAACGTTAGATGTCGTCAAAACCCGTGCCGAGTTCTTTGGCTTTGAGCTGATCACCGGCCCCGCCGAAAGCCTTGCCGAACACGATGTGTTTGGCGCTCTGGTTCAGTACCCCTCTGCCAGCGGCAGCGTCAGCGACTTAGCCCCGATGCTAAAGGCGGCTCAAGAGCGCGGCATTATGACCTGCGTGGCCACCGACCTGCTTAGCCTGGTGCTGCTGAAAGAGCCGGGCGCGATGGGTGCGGATATTGTCGTAGGTAACTCGCAGCGCTTTGGGGTGCCCATGGGCTTTGGCGGCCCGCATGCGGCGTTCTTCGCTACCTCCGACAAACTCAAGCGCTCGATCCCAGGGCGGATTATCGGCGTCTCTAAAGACAGCCGTGGCAAAACCGCGCTGCGCATGGCCATGCAAACCCGCGAGCAGCACATCCGCCGTGAGAAAGCGACGTCGAATATCTGTACCGCACAAGCGCTACTAGCCAATATTGCCGGTTTCTACGCCACCTATCATGGCGCAGAAGGCCTACGCAAAATTGCCGGTCGCGTTCACCGCCTGACTACTGTGTTGGCTACTGGCCTACAGCAAGCCGGCGTGCAACTAGCGAATAACACCTGGTTCGATACGCTACGCCTAACCCAGGTAGACGCGGGCAAAATTCACGGCCGCGCCATGACCCACGATATCAACCTGCACTACTTCGCCAATGGCGATGTGGGTATCAGCCTGGATGAAACGACCACCGCTCACGATGTCGCCGCCCTATTCGACGTCCTGCTGGGCGATGAGCATGGTCTGGCCGTGGCAGTGTTGGACGACCAGGTAGTGACCGATAAGCTGAGCGGTATTCCGGCTGCCTACCAGCGGGAAAGCGATTTTCTGGAACATCCGACCTTCAATCGCTACCGCAGCGAAACCGAAATGCTGCGCTACCTGAAGCGTCTTGAGAACAAAGACCTGTCGCTGGCCCATGCCATGATCCCGCTGGGTTCCTGCACCATGAAGCTCAACGCGACTAGCGAGATGATTCCTGTCTCATGGCCTGCGTTTTCCAACCTGCACCCATTTGCGCCGCGTGATCAGGTGGCGGGCTACCATCAGATGATTGATGAGCTGGCAGCGTTCTTAGTCGAAGTCACCGGCTATGACCATATCTCGATGCAGCCTAACTCAGGCGCGCAGGGTGAATACGCGGGCTTGCTGGCGATTCGCCGCTATCAGGCAGCTCAAGGTGAAGCTCACCGTGATGTGTGCTTGATTCCCAGCTCCGCCCACGGCACTAACCCGGCCTCTGCCGCCATGCTGAGCATGGAAGTGGTGGTGGTGGAGTGCGATGCTAACGGCAACATCGATTTAGAGGATTTGACCCGCAAAGCCCAGCAGCACAGCGAGCGGCTTTCAGCGGTGATGATTACCTACCCGTCCACCCACGGCGTCTTTGAGTCGCACGTGCGCAAAGTATGCGAAGTGGTGCACCAGCATGGCGGCCAAGTTTACGTCGATGGCGCTAACATGAATGCTCAGGTTGGCCTCACTCGCCCTGGCGACTTCGGCGGCGACGTGTCTCACCTGAACTTGCACAAAACATTCTGCATCCCCCACGGAGGCGGTGGTCCAGGTATGGGCCCGATCGGCGTTAAAGCGCACCTTGCCCCGTTTGTGCCTAACCATGTGGTGACGCCCATCAACGGCGTTAACCCAGAGAGCGGCGCAGTGTCGGCGGCAGCCTTTGGCAGCGCTTCCATTCTGCCGATCTCGTGGGCGTACATTAAGATGATGGGTGCCCGTGGCCTGCGTGAAGCCACCGAGCTGGCCATTCTTAACGCCAACTATATTGCCAAGCGTTTAGAAGCGTCCTATCCGATTCTCTATCGCGGCCAGAACGGCAATGTCGCCCATGAGTGCATCATTGATATTCGTCCGCTGAAGAGCGCGTCTGGTATTAGTGAAGAAGATATCGCCAAACGTTTGATGGATTACGGCTTCCATGCCCCCACCATGTCGTTCCCAGTACCGGGTACGCTGATGATTGAGCCCACGGAATCTGAATCACTCTACGAAATTGACCGCTTCTGCGATGCGATGATTGCAATTCGTGAAGAGATTGCACGGGTAGAGAGCGGCGAGTGGCCGCTGGATAATAACCCGCTGGTGAATGCGCCACACACACAAGCCGACCTAATGGATAGCGCATGGGACCGGCCTTATGACCGCCAGCTAGGTGCCTTCCCCACAGAAGCAGTGATGGCGTCGAAATACTGGCCCTCAGTGAATCGCGTCGATAACGTCTTTGGTGATCGGCAGTTGATCTGCTCCTGCCCCAGCATTGACGAGTATCGCCGTTAAGCAGAACCCATAGCGCGATAGGAAACGCCTCTGGCCCGTTTATTCGGGTATCAGGGGCGTTTTTTCTTGGAGACGCTGATCATGAAAGCCGTTCAACAGCTTTTCATAGCGTTTAGGTAGGACAGAATCTTGGCGACGAAGAAGATAGAGCACTTCGTTAATCGCTTGGGGAAGCGCTAACGCCTTCACCTGCCGCTGCCACGGCGATGTTTCGAGCACTAAGCGCGAGACCACCGTAAAGCCAAGCCCCCTCGCCACTGCGTCCAGCACCATGCTCACTTCATTGGTGAATCCCTGATGACGGAAATGAGTCATGGAGCGAAACTCATCGGGGTAGTTCGCCCGTAACAGCGCGTTGGCGTGGTTAATCCCATCGTAATAGTTGATAAAGCCAATCCCCATCAGCTCCGACAACGTGCTGCCTGCAAAATCAGCAGGCACGACCAAGCAGAGCGGCTCTTTATGCCATACCGTGCAAGTGAGCTCAGGGTGATTGACCTGCTCGGTCACGATACCGATATCGTAGCGGCCTTCAAGCAGGTCGTTGACGATCTCATGGTTGAACGCAAAGCTATAGTTAACGGTCAGGTTGGGATGCATCTGCTGCTGACCGAGAATATACGGGTAAAACATCAGCCCTACGCTGCCGGGTGATGCAATCCGGCATTCGCCGCTATCCAACGAGTCATCATCCAAGCCATGCCGAAACTGCTCATGCTCGGCAAACAGCTTAAGTGCGTAATCATAGGCACGGCGGCCCGATTCGGTCAGGGTAAAACTTCTGCCACGGCGCTCTAACAACGTTTTGCCAAGATAGCTCTCCAACTTACGAATATGCTGGCTAACCCCAGGCTGCGTCATCTCTAAACGACGCGCCGTTCGTGTGAAACTGCCGGTTTCCACTAACGTTATAAACGTCCGAAAGTATTGGGCATTAAACATAGGGTTTAAGCAACATCCTCATTATCCATCATCGTAAGGCGCTGACGTGAAGCACTATTGTAACGTGCTATCGCACCCGCTGCCGCGTGCGCTTGCAGGACCCTAGCGTAGCACAAACGCTGCTAAGACGGGCGCTTAGCCGCATTGCTGAACAGCGCCAAGCGCCGTGCTAGTATGCAGGTTCGTTACTAACACTCTTAGGGACAGCCAGACTAATGACGCAAACCCCAGCGCCTCGTGCCACGATTTCCAGCATTATTTCTCCTGAAGGAAGCCTTGAAGTCCTCTCGCAGCATGAGGTTAATCGGCTCAAGAGCACGTCTAAAAGTGGTTTGCACGATTTACTGCGCCGCTGCGCGCTTGCCGTACTTAATTGCGGTAGCGCTACTGATGACAGCTTGGCCATTCTCGAAGCCTATAAAGATTTCGACATTGAAGTACTGCAGCAAGATCGCGGCATTCGCCTAAAGCTGACTAACGCGCCCGCAGAAGCGTTTGTAGATGGACGCATGATTCGCGGTATTCGCGAACATCTCTCATCCATCATTCGCGACATTGTGTATGTTTATAACGAAATTCAGCACCACAAGCGCTTTGATCTCAGTACGGGCGAAGGCACCACCAATGCGGTGTTTCATATCCTGCGCAAGGCGGGCACTCTTAAACCTGGTCGTGACCCTAGTTTAGTGGTGTGCTGGGGCGGGCACTCTATTTCCCGCGAAGAGTACGAGTACACCAAGGATGTGGGCTACCACTTGGGCTTGCGCGATTTAGATATCTGCACCGGCTGTGGGCCTGGGGCTATGAAAGGCCCGATGAAAGGAGCCAACGTAGCGCATGCCAAACAGCGCCGTAAAGATGGCCGTTACCTGGGCATCTCGGAGCCCGGTATTATCGCTGCCGAAGCACCTAACCCCATCGTTAACGAACTCGTCGTCATGCCGGATATCGAGAAACGCCTAGAAGCGTTTGTGCGTCTAGGCCACGGCATTATTGTCTTCCCCGGTGGCGTGGGCACCGCAGAAGAGATTCTCTATTTGCTGGGTATTCTGTTGCACCCCAGCAACCGGGAGATCCCCTTCCCCCTCATCTTTACCGGCCCTGCCAACTCCGCGGCTTACTTTCAGAAAATCGATGAATTCCTGGTATACACCCTCGGTGAAGAGATTCGCCGCTACTACACCATTATTACGGGCGACCCGGTGGCCGTTGCTCGCACAATGCGCGAAGGCATTGACCAAATTGCCGATTTCCGCCGCCAACATCAAGACGCCTTCTACTACAACTGGCGCTTAACCATCGCCCGTGAGTTTCAAGCACCCTTTGAGCCCACCCACGAAGCGATGCGCGGCCTGGCCCTTCACCGCCAGCAGCCCACCCACGAGCTGGCCGCCAACCTAAGGCGCGCTTTCTCCGGCATTGTGGCGGGTAACGTGAAAGAGCCGGGCATTCGCGCCATTGAAGCTCATGGCCCCTTCGAGCTCACCGCTGAGCCAGAATTGATGCAGCGTTTAGACGCGTTGCTTAGCTCCTTTGTTGCCCAAGGGCGCATGAAGCTTGATGGACAACCCTATACGCCCTGCTACGTGCTTAGATAGGCCCTTAGCGCTTCACCCATAGCAGGTATCGCCCATGATGCCTGCTCAAGGAAACTCGCTGTGATTATTACACTGCTCACTTTCGTCATTGCGGGGATTATTAAGGGAGCAATTGGCTCGGGAGTGCCGGTGGTCGTTGTACCTGTATTGACCATGCTTTATGACGTTAAGCTGGCCATTGCAGTGTTGGTAGCCCCCAATCTTTTTAGCAATGCGCTTCAGGTATGGCAGTACCGCCAGCACCTTCTCCCCCTGCGCTTTCTACTCTCATTTGCCGTAGCCGGTGGCGCTGGCATTGTACTTGGCACCTGGGGGCTAGTAGTGCTCTCACCAACACTGCTATCGCTAGGCGTCGCTGCAGCAATCCTTTTGTATCTCATCATCAAGCTGGCCAAGCGTACCGCAACGCTACCCTTTACGGTCGCAAAGCGAATTGTACTCCCCGTCGGTTTGTTGGCGGGTGTGCTTCAAGGCGCTGCGGGCATGTCAGCCCCTGCCTCAGTCACTTTTTTGAATGCCATGCAGCTTGAGCGTCGCGTTTTTATTGGCTCAATTTCGGTATTTTTCGTTGCCATTACCCTGGTACAAATACCTGCACTACTCAGTGCTGGCATTCTTACGGGTGAGCGCACGCTCTACAGCCTGGGCGCATTACTTGTGATACTCGCCGCCATGCCTATTGGTGCACAACTTGGCAGGCGATTACCCCACCGCTGGTTTGATAATCTCATTATGTGTTTGTTGGCGAGCATCGCACTGAAAATCATCTTGGATGCCCTGCTGACATAACATCATTGCGTTAACACTCTGCACAATGATGCGAGAGCCGCTACACTGAAGCCTGCAATAACCGCGCAGTCACTCGCGATTATTGGCAGATTCTTATCAAGGAAAGGAGTCATACATGGAAATGATTAACCAGTTGCAAGATGGCAAAACCAAAGCTTTTGCGAAGCACTGTTTTGAGCGCTACTCCGCAGAAGAGCTCAATAGCGCTGCGGAAGGTTCACCCGACCAAGCGGAAATGGAGCATTGGGGAATTACCGCAGGCCAATGGGAAGAAGCGGTGGCTACAGCACTCGCCGACCATAAAGCGCAAGGTTAATGGCCCTTCCCCAACGGAGCACATGGGTAAACAGCATTCCTCGAGCGAGGTAACTGGGAGTAATTAGTACGACAGTCCCAAACACGCCTTGGCCCCTATCGCTGGGGGCCAATTTTTGAGCCGAAATAACAGGCATAAAAAAACGGCCGCTGCGATAAACGCAAGCGACCGTTTTAGTATTGGTCGGAGTGACAGGATTCGAACCTGCGACCTTTGCAACCCCATTGCGTTTACCCGGTATATTAGCAGAAACAATCATCAACAAAAGAAAGCAAATATACTTCTAAAATACAGACACTTACCATTCAAACATTAGTTTACGCTTGTTGCTGAATGTGCCTAGATATATCCTCTAAGTGTCACCTATTTGTCACCTAGAAAATGAGGCGCACCATGGCAGGCACGGAAACCCGTATAAAGCTGACCGCCAAAAGCATCGAAAAGCTGGCGCGTGAACAGCCTTCTGGTGATGTTTGGGATACCGAGCTAGGCGGCTTTCATGTGCGCTATGGTAAACGCGGCCTTACCTTTCGACTCTACTACCGCACCAAAACAGGTAAGCGCCGTATGATGACGCTAGGCACCTATGGCGCATTGACGCTGGCCCAAGCTCGCCGGGATGCTGCCGAAGCGCTGGGTATCGTGGCACAAGGCGGCGACCCACGCGCCGCGATTGAAGCCGCCAAAGTAGAAAGCCAACGCCAGCAGCAGCAAACGCTCCGCGCTTACCTTAATGGCCCCTACACTGCCTACCAAAAGCGCCGCAAGGATGGTGCAGGCACCTTGCGCCGTATCGAGAAGGATTTTTCTAGCTGGCTGGCAAAGCCAATGGGCGATATTACCCGTGCAGATGTAGAGCGCTGGCAGGCCGAGCAGGAGAGCGCCGACAAGCCACGCGCATTTAGTACGCTTAAGCGCTCCTTTGATGCGTTGTGCGGCCTTCTCGCCCATGCCGCTGAACGTGACGTGATTCCCACCAACCCGCTGGCGCGTGTGAACTTACAGCGCCCAGCCCTGAATGATGACGACTTAGCCGAGCAGGCAAGCCAACGTCGCTACTTAGAACCGGATGAAGTGAAAGCGCTGTTTGCTGGCCTTGAAGCCTATCAACAGGAAAAGCGCGAGCAGCGCCGCAACAGCCGCGCCCATGGCAAAGCCTACCTGCCCGACCTGGATCACGTTACGTATGTGGATCATGTGATGCCTTGGGTGCTGACCATGTACTACACCGGGTTTCGACCAGGTGATATTACGGGCCTGCGTTGGGAGCACGTCAACTTAGCGTTTAAGACGATCCGCAAAACCATAGAGAAAACCGCGCACCACCACGCTGAGCCTATGACCTTTCCGCTTTCCAGCGCTGCCGCTTATGTGCTGAATGTTTGGCATGAACAGCAAGGCAAGCCCAAAAACGGCTTAGTATTCCCCAACCCGCAAACAGGAAAGCGCTTTGATAGAACAGCCATGCAGAAGCCATGGGCCAGAGTGCGCACGCTTGCCGGGCTACCTGATGAATTGGTGCTTTATACCCTGCGCCACAACTTCGCTTCTCAACTGGTGATGGCGGGAGCTGACTTACTCGCCGTTTCTAAACTCATGGCCCACAGCGATATACAGACCACCATTCAGCATTACGCCCACCTGCGCCCAGATCACACCCGCGACATTGTAGAAACACTGGTAAAGCAGACGCCGAACGCTACACAAGAAACGCTGCCAGCGCTTGCCGTTGTCTCAACCAACGCCTAAACTTATAAAACCTTATGACCTATCAAGTGCAATGGACGCTCAAAGCGGCCAAACAAGCCAAGAAGTTACATGCGTCTGACCGCGCCATGGTCATTAAACGGGTGGGCAGCCTAGCCACTTGGCCAGAGTGTAAAGAGACCCACGACATTAAGCCCCTCACCCGCCACCAGTACCAATATCGCCTACGTGTAGGCCGTTATCGCGTGCTTTTCGATGTGGAAACGGGCCTGCGAGTGGTCTCTATCGAGGAGGTGAAAAAACGCGATGAACGCACCTATTGATTACCAGATTAGCGAACAGGCAGGCCGCCGCTATGCCGTGCTGCCGTTAGAGCAATTTACTGCCCTGGTAGAGCGTGCCGGGGAAGTGGATGCGTTGACGCTGCCTCACGAAATTGTCAGCCGCCACTTGGTCGATGATGTGCCGCTAACCCGCTGCTGGCGTGAATACCTTGGCGTCACACAAGCCGAGCTAGCAAGACGCTTGAACGTATCCCAGGCACAAGTTGCCCAGTGGGAAAGCGCCAACGCTAAGCCCCGCCACACCACCCTAAAGAAGCTGGCGACCGCTATGGGCATCCATGTACGCCAACTCACGCTAGAAGAGTAACGCGGCCACTGCTGCACGCTTTGGCTGGCTAGGGCCGTACACCCGAAAGCGCGGATAACTCCACCGCGTTAGCCAGCCAACCTACTTGGAGTGCAAGCGTTAGGAGTAGCGCTGTATGACACCAATGAATATCTGGCGATCACAAAGCCATATCCGTATAGACAACGCATGCTTGCTATTAGCAGGTATCGATCCTTGGGAGGTAGACCCGGACTGCCCTACGCTGGCTTTGGATGATGCGCTGTGGGGGCCGTTTGCCTCTATCAGATGGGCTTACGAGAGAGAGGTTAGACAAAAAGAGCAACTGGTTAGCGCTACCGCGTGGCTTGGCAGGTTGAAAAGGGCTGTTATTAAGGGCGAGATTCAACCTTCAGATGAAGAAGATAAAGGTCTTATAAGGGTTTGGAAGCGCTTATCTGAGCCACAAGAAGATACGATAGCAAAGGACATAGATGTTACTGGTAAACAGATTGGCATAACGACCAGCACTATTTTCTATGAGTTAATCGCTTACGATCTGGTGGACAGTATTGATTTTGATGTCTTGGCTTCTAGTGAAGGTGATTTTGACTTTGATTTTGATGTAAGCCGTTCAGAGCTTGCCAGATGGTTATTATCGCTTGGCTGGTCTGAGGTGGAGTTGCCTGACTTTCTAAGTGGCGCTGACACCTCAGAGTTAAGCTCAGTTCTTGTGTATGGAGGGCAGTAGAGAGGGTGGCGTATCCTGTTGATTGATCTCGCCAGATCACAACCAACATAGGACGGATACGCCATGAGCAATTCTACTCTCCAAGCCGTGACGCAACCAGACACT
>NZ_JBSXNN010000060.1:0-53422 GCF_056857635.1 Vreelandella sp. L-15
ACGGCTGTTTGCTCAAGGCCGAAGTGTTTTCTACCCCCTCTGGAGAAGAGCGCCAGACGCCGAGGCACGAATACCAGACTTGTTCACCTCCTCAGGAGGACTATGCCGATGACACGCCGGAAAATGGGGAGACCCTAGTAAGATGTGTCTATTGACGTTTTGTTAGCAGGCTGGCCCTTGTGCCCAGTTTTTTCGTCGAGCTTAAGTAGTGGACGATGATGAGCAGCAGCGTACTACAGCGTCTCCACGTCAAACGCTACGATTTGCCGTTGAGCGCTGGAAAACTCTACGCCTACTAAGTGAATAGGCTTGCCGCTAGCACGGTACTTGTCGGCATAGCCCTTGGTTTTGATCTGCTCAATCGCTTTGCCTTTAGGCAGTTGTTCAACCACCTTGAACTCAAACAGGTAAACATGCCCGTTAAAGTCTATGCTCATATCCACTTTGCCGTGGTGGCTGGCGTCTTCCACCGTCACATTCACACCCAGCGCGGCGAAGTGGCTGTAAAACACGCTGGCATAATGGCCTTCGTATTGGGCAATGGGGTTGTTGCGGTACCAGTCGTGTGGCAAGCCGGCATAAAGCGCTTTGAGGTGGGTTTCCAGGCCTTGGAGGTTGTGCGCTTGCAAGTTACGGAACAGCGTAAGCCGCTCCCGAGGGGGGGCTTGCACACCCAGCACAGGTAAAAGCGCTTGGTTAAGGCTGGCTTCCACCTCAAGGTTGGGGTAGCCCAAGGTGTAGAGCCAATAACCGGTCATCGGCTCCTCGACAGCATGCGCGGTCAGGTAGCCCGTTTGGAACAAGAGCGCTTCGGTGGCGATATGGTCGACATCAAAGCGGCCTAACAATTCGGCTTCTGTTTGCAGTTGGCTCAAGGCAGGAGTGAACACACCGCGTTTTTTTAGCAGTTCGACTAAAAACGTAGGGGTAGCGCTTTCAAACCAGTAAGGGGTGAATTTCCGCTCTTCTAACAAGAGCAATACATCAAACGGGTTATAAACGCTGGGCACGTCTTGCCCGCCCCAGCGATAGCCGTTGTACCAGCGGCGAATCTCGTCACGCTCAAGCCCAGGCAGTTCAGGCGCAAACACCGTATCCACATCGTGGTCGGTATAGCCACAGATAGCGGCATAGTCAGATGAGAGTGTGATGTCGCGCAGATTGTTCAGCCCTGAAAACAGGCTGACTTTGCTGAACTTGGAAACGCCGGTCAGTAGTACAAAGTGCAGGTGGGGGTCGGCATCTTTCAGCACGCTATAGAGGTTTTTCAGACCTTCGCGCAGTTCGCGCGCCTTATCGCTATCGAGAATATTATCAAGGATGGGTTTATCGTACTCGTCGATCAGCACTACTACGCGTTGATCGTGAACACGATGCGCTTGCTCAATCAAGCTAGCAAAGTCGTCCGCAATACGCTTAGGAGGCGTCGACGTAATCTGCAGACGTGCACGCTGCTGCTGTAACTGATATCGAATGTTCGCATCTAGGTCCTCTCTGTCAGCCGCCACTCCATTGCCAAAGCTTAAACGCACCACCGGGTATCGCTGCTGCCAGTCCCACTTGTCGTGAATATATAACCCGTCAAATAGCGCTTCGCGGCCCTCAAATAGGCAGCCCAGAGTATCTAGCAGCAGGCTTTTGCCAAAGCGGCGCGGGCGGGAGAGAAAGTAGTATTTGTTTTGGTTCGCCAGCTTTTCAATGAACGGCGTTTTGTCGACGTAGTAATAGCCGCCTTCTCGGATATCCGAAAAAGTTTGAATGCCTATAGGCAGCTTACGACGATGAGCAGCTGGCATGCTGGCCTCCAATGCTGAACCGATGAAACACAGGACAGTTTAGCACGGTGGCGATAAGGGCAGGTGGCGCGTATGGAGCTGTGTTTTTTTGCATAGGTACTGCTGGCGTTCTACGCGTAGCCGAATCAATTAAAGGAGTCCGTAGTGCGCGGTGACCAGAGGTCAAATTTGGTAGAAAACAGGACACAGAAAAGTCACGCTGTGTGCCATCGTTTTGACAATGAAGGGCACAGAATGGCGTTAATGGGTGTGACGGAGAAGATTTGAAATGCATTGGATTTTTAATTAACTTGTTGTTTTAAATATTGTTTATTGGTTTTTTGACGGTGGGGAAGGGCGATGCTTGTGCGGCTTAAACCGGCCTCCGAAGCCGAAGGTCGTAGGTTCAATTCCTGCCGGGCGCGCCAGATATATCAAGGGCTTACGTTAACGCGTAGGCCCTTTTGTTTTGGTCAGTCAGCAGCTATAACCACGCTAGTAACCACAAACAGCAATCCAAAAGTGTTTTGAGTCGGCATTATTTTGTGTTGCGTTTTGTTGCCTTGGCTGTTGCGTTCCCCTTTTTTACGCTGGGGGAAGCACGGGAAGGCTAGCATTACGAAACTTTTGTAGTACCCGGCATTGAGGGATTTGTGAGTAGCTACGCTAGCCCGGCGGCGCATGCCTTCCAGGATCACGCCCTGTACTTGGCCAAATCCTGGACACAGGACCGCGAGCGTTGTCGGCGTGCGGGCATCCCTGATGACGTCGAATTTGCCAGCAAACCCAAGCTATCTCGCCGGATGCTGGAGCGCGCGATGGATCAGGATATACCGGCCGCCTGGGTGACGGGGGGATAGCGTCTATGGTGGTAACCGCAGCCTGCGTCTGTGGCTGGAGGAGCGCTCACAACCCTTTGTTTTAGAAGTGACTTGTAACGAATCCTTGTGGTGGCAGAGCTTCCACTACACGCGATCGGACGAGATCGCAGCGGCATTGCCGGATGACGCATGGCAGACCCTATCCGTTGGCTCAGGCAGCAAGGGCGAACGCTGGTACGACTGGGCGTTGACGCCGCTGGGGCCATTATCTTCTGATCCGACGCAGCCTCTCGACACCGGATGAGTAGGCCTATTATGTGGTCCATGCGCCCAGGGACTGGGTATCAATAGAGACGCTGGTTCGAGTCGCAGGTCAGCGCTGGAAAATCGAGCAAGGTTTTCAGACGGCCAAAGGGGAATGCGGTCTGGATGAGTATGAGGTGAGGCGCTGGGCCAGTTGGCATCGCCACATTACTTTGTCGCTGCTCGCCCACGCCTTGCTGGTGGCGATACGGCAAGCGAGTCACCAGCAAAAAAACTCGTACCAACAGGATTGAGTGGACACTCTCCGAGCTCAGGCGACTAATCGGGAGATGTCTATGGCAAGGACAACAGGCCCTGTCCCATGTGCTTCATTGGTCGGACTGGCGACGAAAGCACCAGTACCGGGCTTGGCGATGCCACTGTCGGCAGCAGCAAGCCCGGATGGCAATGCATGAACGATCACGGCAGTAGTTACGACTGAAGTACTAGACCCTGCACTTTCAAATATAATGCTTTTTCACTTCGGCAGGATAGCGAATGACCATGGCCATTGGGCAAAATATCTTGAAGCACTACATTGCATCCTATGGCTGGTGAGTTCATTTGGGAGAATATTCATTCATGCTTAGCCAACGAGCTTTGGCATATCTCAATGAGGTAGTGCGCCGCGGCTCTCTTCGGCGTGCGGCGGCGCATATCAATGTGGATGCATCGGCCATTAGCCGCCAATTGAAGGCTCTGGAAGAGGAGCTGGGCGTTATGTTGTGCGAACGTCACGGCAGTGGCATGCGCGCGACAGAAGCAGGCAGGCTGTTAATTCAGCATTACCATGCACAGCGTCTTTCGGAAGAGGCGGTGCTTTCCCAGCTCATGGCGATTCAGGAAATGGTCCGTGGCGAGGTTCGAATTGCCGTAGGGGAAGGCTTTATTGCCGATTTAATCGCAGCTCCCTTGGGGGCATTCATGTCGCGCTTTGCCGGCATCAATGTAGAAATCCGTATGGCGGGCGTAAACGAGGCGATGACGTTGGTGAAGGAGATGGAAGTAGATCTCGCGTTGCTATATGCACCGCCGGTTGACCCTCACATTCATTGCCATGTGGAAACCCGTCAGCCGCTAGATCTCATTGTGCCACCAGGGCATGAGCTAAGTAGCTTGTCTCGCCCAGCGACTTTGAGCGATATCGAGCAGTGGCCGTTGGCGTTAATGGATAACCCTTTTGGGATGCGTCAGATGGTCAACATGGTGGCTCACCAGGAGCGCCGCTACTTGGATGCACGTTTGCACACTAACTCGGTGGCCGTACTGAAGAATTTTGTGCGCTCGGGCATTGGTATCACGTTTATGCCCGAGCTAACCGTCGCTGATGAGATCAGGCGTGGGGAGATTGTGGCGTTGCCCATGGCCTACCCAGTAATGAGCGGAGCCAGGGCACAGATTGTGAGTTTAGAAGGCCGCCAGCTCACGGTTGCCGCCACCACGTGCGTAGAGCATTTACGCACCGGTATGTGCTTTTTCTCTGCGGATGCGCCCCGGTTGTGTTAGCCGATTTGTCGCCGCCAGCGGTTTTCAATGGTGTCTAGTTCAGCAGGGCCATAGCAGGCTGCACTATGTCCGCCGTAGTGAGCCCAAAGCTGATCGCCAAAATCGAAGTGCCACCACTCGCTAGGTAGGTTGGTGAAGCCTTGTTGATGCATCGCATGGTAAAGCAAGCGGCGGTGGTCTCTTGCGCGTTGCTGGGCGGGCGTCAGCTTATTGAGTTGCTCAAAATGGTCAGTATGTGAGGCTGGGGTCGCTTCATCAAACAGCGTACCCATATCTAATGGTATACCGTCAGCATTGCATAGCGTGACATCCACTGCACCGCCCGTTAAATGGGGGCTGGGCGCGCCGGGGTCACGACTAGGCAGAGAAACAAACTCACGTGTACGGGTTAATAGCTCATCTTCGGTAGCGTTGGGGTGGCGGTGTTTAATCGCTTCATGCAGCGTATCGAACAAGTATTGCTGTACACGCCATGGCCGCCAGCCATCTAGTACCAGTAGTTTAATCCCTTCGGGTAAGCTTCTTGCCGCCGCTAGTAGGGCTAGATACACCCCTTCGCGTACAAAACATTCTGGGACTGCCCCTGGAATTCCTAGTCGTTGGTAGGCAGGAAACACCATGATGGGTGAAGGCGCTAGACTCATGGGCAGCAGGCGTTCATGACACTCTTTAATGGCGATGCGGCTAACGGTTGACCACTCAGGCGAGGGCAAACTAGGAATAGGCGCTAAGGCTGAAGTGGCTGAGGTTGTGGAGGCAGTGGGCATCATCATTATCCAAGAATTCGGGGCAGTACGAGCGTTAGAGACGGGAAGAAAATCAGTAGCAGCAATACCGCGATGGCGGTGAGTACAAAGGGCCAGATGGTCTTAAAGAGCGAGACTATTTCGATACGGCTCACCGCTGCCGCTACAAAGACGCAGGCACCCATAGGCGGTGTAATGAGTGCGATGGTGATATTGAGCGTAATAATCACCCCAAGGTGAACGGGATCAATACCTGCCATCATGGCAACCGGGGCAAAAATTGGAGTAAGTAGCATAAGCGCCGAGACTTCTTCCATAAACATGCCGGTTACAAAGGTAATGGCGCTGAGCAGCAAGAGGATGAGGATCGGACTTTCGGTATAAGGGGCGAGCAGAGAAACAAACTGCTGTGGCACCTGTGCGTAGGAGAGTAGCCAGCTAATGGTGGCCGAGGCCGCCATAATTAGAAAAATGGCGGAAGTAAGGCGAGCGGTGTCTTTGATGGCTTGCCAGCATTGTGTGAACTTTAAGCCGCCTAGCACAACGCCGCACATGGCTACATAAAGAGCGGTAAGTGCGCCAGACTCGGTAGGTGTGACCACGCCCAGGACAATGCCTGCCACAATAATCACCGGGGCAATTAAGGCGGGCATTGCTACGATGGTAGCGATACCAAGGGCTTTCGCGCTGGGCAACTGGCCGCTTTTAGGCATGCGTTTTTTCCAGGCGTACCAGGCATTCATCCCCATAAATGCCACCCCTAACAACAGGCCGGGTATCACACCTGCGAGAAACAGATCGCCTACCGAGGTGTTGGTGAGCGAGGCGTACAAAATCATAAAAATGCTGGGGGGGATAATGGGGCCGATCAGTGAGCTACCGGCCGTGAGCCCCGCGGCAAAGGCGCGCGAATAACCCTCTTTTTCCATAGCGGGCACCAAGAGGGAGCCAAGGGCGGAGGTGTCAGCTACTGCGGAGCCATTTACCCCGGCAAAAAAGATGCTCGATACTACGTTCACATGGCCCATTCCGCCGCGCATGTGTCCCACGAGTAAGCGTGCGAGCCCCATGAGGCGCTCGGTTAGGCCACTCACATTCATCAAATTGCCCGCGAGAATAAACAGCGGAATCGCCATGAGCGAGAAGGCATTGATGCCGCCAAAAAATTGCTGCGGCATCATGCGTGGGATCATGGCCGGGTCGACAAACATAAAGCCGACCAGTGCGGTGGTTAATAAAGCGATAAATAGCGGTAGGCCGAAGAGTACATGAATAAGAAACACACCAAGCATTGTCATAATCATTGGGAGTGCTCCTCGGGATGAGTCTCTTCAACGCCTTGCTCGGTTAGCGTTGGCAATGGTGCTGGGCCATACCAGAACACGTGCCATGCCAGCAAGGTAAACCCTATGGGCATCGACATGACTGGTATTGTGCGACTAACCCCTAGGCCAGACGTCGTGAACATGCCTACTGACTGTGCATAGTGGTAGCTCACCCAGGTACCTCCTAAAGCGATACCAAGTGTGAGTAGCCATTGATACAGGTTGAGTAGGCGCGCAAGAGGTCTCGGGAGTAGGCGTTCTATCAATGCCACACGCATATGACTGCCCTCTATCCACACCGCTCCTGCGGCAATCATCACAGTGCCAATAATGAGAAAGCGTGAGAGTTCATCGGTCCATATCGGTGCGCCGCCCACGAAATAGCGCATTAAAACGCCATAAAGAATGACGCCCAAATTGGTAAGTAAAAGAGCGGCAGCCACCGTGAGGGAAAGCGGGCGAGTGATCGCCAGCATGCGAGTTTGAAGCGCGTGCATGAGAGTCTTATCCGCAAGGTGAGGAAGGTAATGACAGAGCCGGGCGTATCCGGCCCTGTCTAACGCAATGAATGATGAGCAGGCTTAGTCCAGCAGGTCACTCATACCTGCATCTTCCAGCGCCATATCAATCCAGCGTTGATCAATATTGCGCTCTTTTAGCCACTCTAAGTAGGCGGGTTGGCCAATATCTCTAAAGGCGGTTAGGTCTTCTTCAGAAGGGCGAATCACTTCCATACCTTGCTCTTCTAAGTAAGCAATACGCTCTTCCACCTGGGACTCGTTATGTTCTCGCGCTTGTTGGTTCGCTTCTGTTACCGCTTCCATAAAGGCGTTACGGGTTTCTTCCTCCCAGCTTTCCATCATTTGACTGTTGCCTACCAGGAATTGGTTAGAGTACTGGATGTTGGCCAGCGTCAAATAGTCCTGCACTTCATAGAGGCTGCCCAAAATGATGTACATGGGTGGGTTCATTTGGCCATCGGCAACCCCCGTGCGTAGGGCCATATATACTTCTGTCCACGGGATAGGCGTGCCAGAGGCACCGAAGGATTCGTAAAGCGCTACTTGGCTTGGATCCATCGCGCGGAAACGTAACCCTTTGAAATCATCTGGGTGTGAGATGGGTTTTTCATCATTGGTGAATGCGAGGAAGCCACCTTCTTCCACCACTGCCAGCATTTCAATACCGGCGCGCTCTTTGACAACGTTCTCTACTTCTTCCCAGTAGCTACCCTCATCAAAGAATGTACGAGCAGCTTCAAAGTCATCAAACAAGAACGGGATAGCGCTGACGAAGATTTCATCGGCAATAGGTGATACGCCCGCAAACGAGGCAATGTTCAACATGGGCGAGCTCATGGTTTGTTCCATGCGCTCTTGCTCTTCCCCAAGGGTGCTATTCGGGAATAAACGCAGCTGAATATCGCCATCGGTTTTTTCTTCGACCAGCGTTTTTAGGTTTTCTGCAAACACATGTACAGCGTTTTTGTCGGGATCGGGGGCACCGTTATAGCCTAGGTTGATGGTCGTCTGCGCCATGGCTTGGCTTGCCATTAACGCGCTACCGGTAAGGCATGCTGCAGCAAGTGTTTTCATTGAAACGAGAGGGAAGTTAAGTGTCATTATGATCTCCTGTGGCCTCTTAAACGCCAACCAAGGCGCTATTCATTGAGTTACTTTTTTTGTGATATGGCGCGATAGCCAACTGGCGTTGCATCACTCGGTTGTGTTTTGGTTGTTATTCTTCAGCTTCACTAGCAGCCTAGAGGTTGCTGTGTTGACTATGCAATACTGAATGTGTTGTTTTTATTGCAGCATCAGTGAAGCCTACTTCGTCATCAAAAGATGGTGCATCTAAAGCATTTCCAGCGCAGGTAAAAGAGCTTTCCTCAATGACCTTACTCGATAAACGTGCCTTCTACCTGTTAGAAGTCAGCAGTTGCGGCGGTATTCGCGCGGCGGCGGAGCATTTGCATACCAACCCGTCGGTGGTGAGCCGTCAGATCCGATCGTTGGAGCAGGCGCTGGGCATGGCGTTGCTGGAGCGTCAGGGGCGGCATGTCATGCTCACGGAGGCGGGGCAGTTGGTGGTGGATGGCTTTTTGGCCCAGCGGCGGCTGAACTCTGAGCTGGGCGATACGCTGTCGCGGCTTCGTAACTTGCAGGCCGGGAAGGTGGTGGTGTCGGTGGGCGATGGCTTTGTGGATAGCTTTATCAACCATGTGATGAAGCGGGTCTCTGAGCACTATCCGGACGTACTCATTGAGATCAAAACCGGCATTTACTATCCTCGCGAACCCCATGAGATGGTGGCCAGCGACGAGGTGGATATTGCCATTACCTATGGGCCGATCTCTGACCCACGTTTGGTGGTGCACTCGTTTGAGCGGGGGCCGCTGTGTGCGCTCGTGGCACCTTCCCATGCGTTGGCCAAACATGAGCGCGTGAGCGTGGCGGAACTGCTGCAGCATAAGCTAATTTTTCTGCCCGATGTGTCGGGCTCTCAGCAGTTTGTGAATGCGCTATTTGGCGCAGCGGGGCAGCCTGCCACACCGGCGTATCGCTGTAATTTGCACTCTGTCTCGCGGCGTATGGCGAGCGCGGGCATTGGGGTGTCGTTTATGACGGCGGCTGCTGCACGCAGCGAGATTGAGGCGGGGCTACTGAAAGCAATCCCGATTGATCACCCCATGGCGGCCAGCAGCCAGGGCAACTTGGTAAAGCGTGTCGGCAGAAGGCTCTCGCCCGCTGCCGACTATTTGTGGAAGTTGATGATGGCGATGCAGTAGCGCTAGTTCGCCATCATGTAAACACCCGGGCCAATGGGCCAACCCATCATCAGCCAGAACATCAGAAACGCCGACCACGCCAGCAAGAAGCCCATGGCAAGGGGCAGCATAGTGGCAATCAGCGTGCCCAGCCCCATGTCCGGTTTGTAGCGCTGCATGTACACCAGTGCTACCGAAAAGTAGGGGCTCATGGGCGAGATGATGTTGGTGCTGGAATCCCCAATACGGAACATCGCCAGCACGAAGGCAGGGTCGAAATCGATCATCATCAGCATGGGTACAAACACAGGAGCCATCAGCGCCCACTGAGCCGAGCCGCTAGTCATAAAGACGTTCAGCACCGCACTCATAGCGATAAACGCCCCGACGAGGGGAAGCCCGGTAAAGCCGGTGCTTTGCAGCACGTTCGAGCCTTCAATGGCGATAAACTGGCCAAGCTCCGACCAGCGGAAGTAGGCAATAAACTGCGAGATCGCGAAGAACAGCACTAGGGTCGGGGCGAGGTCGCTGGCTGATTCCGCCATGCGCTGGGGCACATCGCGGCTGCGGGTAATCTTGCCGGTGGTGATGCCGTACACCAACCCAATGGTGACGAAGTAGATAAACATCAGCGGCACGAGCGAGCGCAGAAACGGCGAAGGAATCAAACCGCCCTCTTCGTTGCGCAGCGGCGAGGCTTCGGGTAGCACCACCAGCAGCACCAGGGCAATGTAGGCCAGCGTTGCCAATCCAACGCGCTTGAGGCCGCGCTTTTCGGCCTCCGTCAGCGTCGGCGTGACCACCTCGGTTTTGAAATCTTTACCCATGGGGAGCGTACGCTGTAGCCGTGGCTCCACTACTTTGTCGACCAGCAGGGTGCCGACGGCTGCCAGTACAAACACTGAACAGGCCACAAAGTAGTAGTTATCTACGGGAGAGATGTAAGCGTCTGGGTCTACCAGCCGAGCAGCATCGGTCGTAATACCTGCAAACAGCGCATCGCCCACGGTGATGAACAGGCTAGCATCAAACCCAGCCCCGGCGGCTGCGTAAGCAGCGGCGGCCCCCGCCACGGGATGTCTGCCCACTGAGTAGTAGACCATCGCGGCCAGCGGGATCAGGATGAGGTAGTTGGCATCGGAAGCAATGCTGCCGCAAATACCCGCCATAAATACGCAGAACGTCAGCAGTGAAGGCGGTGCCTTGGCGACGCTCACCTGCATCAGCGTCGACATCAGGCCCACTTTATCGGCCAGCCCAATGCCGAACATCACCACCAAAATCAGCCCCAGCGGCGGGAAGTTGACGAAGTTACTGACCACGCTGGTCAGCATGAACTCGACGCCATCCGCAGAGAGCAGGCTGCGAACGGTCACTTCTGCCTCGGTTTGCGGGTTGACCGCCGAGACGCCTAGCGCGGCTAAAATAGCGGAAATAACCACCACCAGGGCGGCCAAAATAGTGAATAGGATAAACGGGTGCGGCAGCTTATTGCCTACCCGCTCGATGGAAGCGAGAACACCTTGCATGACAGTTTCCTTATAAGAAGCCTTGTTATTCAACGTTGTTATGCCACTTAACGTGGCGGCTAGCGCTGTTAGTCGCGCTTCAGTAGTGATGTGGCCAGCGCCACAAACATGCCGCCTGCGACGGGCAGAATGGCATCGTTAAAGTCGTAGCGTTCGTTATGCAGGTAGGCGCTGTCGCCGTTCCCCACAAAGAAGAAACACCCCGGTACTTCTTGCAGGTAAAACGCAAAATCCTCAGCGCCCATGGTGGGCATGTAGTCCAGCTGCTGAATATCGGCGCTGACGCCTTGTTCGGCGGCAATCGCCAACACACGCTCCGACCAAGCGGTATCGTTTACTAACGGAGGGATTTGGTGCTGATGCTCTAGCTGAAAACGAGCGCCGTGAGCGGAACACACCCCATTAACGACCTGTTCCAGCTTGCCGACCAATGCAGCGCGGGAGCTTTCCCGGTCGCTGCGGATGTTGACCAGCAGCTCTGCTTGGCCTGGAATCACGTTGGCGGCGCCGCCCGCATGAAAGGCCGCGACGGTAATCACGCCTGCTTCCAACGGTGATTTATGGCGGCCCACCAGCCCTTGCAGCTGCTGAACGAGAGACGCGCCCACATAGATCGGGTCGACCGCTAAATGCGGCATGGCCGCGTGGCCAGAGACGCCTTCAATGGTGATTTTGAAGGTGTCGTTACCGCCCATAGCGGGGCCGGGTTTGACGAACAGCTGCCCTTCGGGAAAGCCAGGGCGGTTGTGGTAGCCAAAAATCGCGTCTACCTGCGGGTTTTGGAGCACGCCCGCTTTGACCATCTTATCGGCCCCGTTTCCACCCTCTTCTCCTGGCTGAAACAGCAGTTTGATGTAGCCGCAGAGCTGATCGCGCTGGGCGATAATCGCTTCAGCGGCGAGCAGCAGCGTCGCTGTGTGTCCATCGTGGCCGCAGGCGTGCATCAGCCCTTCTCGTTGGGAGCGGTGCGCAAAGCTGTTGGCTTCTTTGATCGGCAGCGCATCCATATCGGCCCGAAAGGCAATCACAGGGCCTTTACGGCCGGTGTCCAGCTCGGCCAGTACGCCGGTAGTAGCAATGCCTTCGGTGACCTTATAGCCCAGTGACGTCAGCCGTTCGGCCACCCGTTTGGCCGTGTCAGTTTCCTCGAATTTGAGCTCTGGATGCTGGTGAAGCTGATGGCGCACGGCCACCGCGTCGTCAATTTGTGGCTGGGTGAAAAAGGGGGATGAATGCATGTCCTGTCCTTGCCGTTGTCTGTGTCGTTGTGGGCATCGGTAACGCTAAGCGACTTGGCGGGCAGGAACGAGTGCCAAAAGAGATGTGTTTGTTGCTTTCAAAGCAACGATGTGCGCAGGGGAGGCGCTGATGAATGTCGGAGATAGGAATTCGAACAAAACGTAGTATTGGGTGTGATTAAGGAACCGCTGATCAATTCGTCTCTAAGTGGCTGAAACGCTCATAATGGCGCTTTCACTGCATCAGCGGTCGCTTTCTGACCAGCGAAGGTGGTCTGTTTCCCTTGCCAGCTGGATTATCCGGCTGGCAGGGCAGATTCAAGACGCACTGGCCCTGTCAACGCGTCCTTCGCATCGTGCCGCCAGCACCAGATTGGCCAGCCCGAACAGGCTGAATAGCTGCGCCTGGTTCTTGGCCAGCCCCTTGTAGCTCACCTTCCGGTAGCCGAAGAGGTTCTTGAACACATGAAACGGATGCTGGCCTTCGCCTTCTCGATCTTGAGCAGCAGCGCTTTCATCGGGCTGTCGTCTATCTTCTTGATGGCGCCACGCTTGGCGGACACACAGCAGCGAGAGTCCGGAGCATCCTTCTCTTCCTCCAGATGCTTCCACATGCCGGTGTAGCCCGCGTCGCCGTATACCCGCTGGTCATCGTCCCGAACCAGGTGGCCCGCCATGGTGGCATCGGCGACGTTGGCCGAGGTGGCGTCGACGATGGTGCCCTCGCACATGAGCAGGCCCTGCTCAGCCAAGTGGGCGTTGATCTCCTCGAAGATCCGCTGGGTCTGCGCATGCTTCTCCAACAGATGAAGGAAGCGCAGCAGCGTGGTCGCGCCCGGTACGCTCTCGATGGCCAGATCGATACCCATGAAGTCGCGCATCGCCTGACTATCGTAGATCGCATCTTCGAGCGCCTCGTCGGTGAGCGCATACCACTGTTGCAGGAAGTAGATCCGCAGCATGCGCTCCAGGTCGATGGGTGAACGGCCACGCTTGCCCGCTGCGTTCAGGAAGTAGGACGGCGACAGCGCGTCGAGGAGCCGTTGCCAAGGCACCAGCACCTCCAACTGGGCCAGAAACCGCTCGCGGCGGGTTACCTTCTTCTTGTTCTGGTGCTCTGCCTGGGCGAAAGAGATCTGCTTCATCGGGTGGCTCGGTTAGCAAGTGATGGACAGCTAAGATTTTACCCTGCCGGTAGCGCTCTGGCAGCTTCAGGGGGATTTATGCAGCGTTTCCCTAATGCAAGGCATTTTCCCTAATCCATTATGGCCGCATCAAAGAAGCGATTCATGCGTGTCGGTGCATGTGGGTAAGCATCCCAGATGCTGGCTATGGCCAGCGGGAGCTGGCGACAGATGATCTGCTGAGTGTTTATGAAGCGGCTGGCGGTATTTCCATCGCCTGACTGACGAGGCCCGCCAGAGAGGTGCGCTATGAGCCCAAGACGAAAAGAGAAACACCCTATGAATGGCAGAGGCCCCAACTTCTGGCATGGGCTGCTGGATTTTTTTGCCCATCACTTTGGTGGCCATGCTTACGTTCACGATGGGCTTTATTCGTGGTGTTCACCGAGGGCGGTAGCCTGAAGAAATCACTACTCCATGGAAAAACGCTTCGTTGCCCCTCTCACTGAACCTGAACAACAGACGCTGACCTCCGCCTATCACCATGGCGAGAAGCGCGCTCTCCGTCGTCGGGCGCATGCCATTCTACTGAGTGACCAAGGCCATACGATTAACCAAATCAGTGAGATACTTTAGGTTCGCCGTGATGCCGTATCACGATGGTTCAAGCAATGGGAAGTGTCCGGTTTTGATGGTCTCATTCACTCAAGAGCCAACGTGACGAAACGGACTGGCGACGGAAACGGTCATAGAAGCGTTTGACCAGTTTGTGATCCAGAAGGATCCAGACACCTTCGCCGTTGTGGTGCTCGACAATGCCAGCATGCATCGCTCCATCGGTGGTTACGGAGCTGATCACGCGATTAATTTTGAATAGGCGTCTGGGACGCCGCCAGCACATACAAAAACTCCAGCCCCAGCGTCGCGGCGGCCAGCGAGGTAATGTCGCCGTGGTCGTAGGCGGGGTTCACTTCCACTAGATCCATTCCCACCAGTTCCATCCCCACCATGCCGCGCATTACTTTCAGCATCAGATCGGTGGACATACCGCCGCATACCGGCGTGCCGGTGCCCGGTGCAAAGGCGGGGTCCAGGCCGTCGATATCCAGCGTCACGTAGGCTGGGTGATGGCCCACCCGAGCACGAATCCGCTCCAGTACCGCCGCAGGGCCATGGTCGTTCACCCAATCGGCATCGAGCACTTCGTAAGGGTGGTTGTTGCGGTCATAGCTGGTACGAATGCCGATTTGCAGCGAGTGCTCCGGCACGACCAAGCCTTCTTGTAAGGCATGGTGGAAAATCGTACCGTGGTCAAAGCGCGTGCCTTGCTCATAGGTATCGGTGTGGGCATCAAAGTGAATCAGTGCTAGCGGGCCATGTTCACGGGCATGGGCGCGTAGCAGCGGCAGGCTGATGTAGTGGTCGCCGCCCAGCGTCAGCATCTTTTTGCCCGCTTTCAACCAGCGCATGGCGTGGGTTTCTAGGTTGTCTACTAGGCTTTCCGGTTCACCGTAGGCGTAATCCAGGTTACCGGCATCGCATACCCGCAGGCGATCTTCCAGAGCAAAATCCCACGGCCAGCGCTTGCCTTCCCAAATCAGGTTGGCGGTGCTTTGGCGAATGGCGTTAGGCCCCATGCGGGTGCCAGAACGGCCAGAGCACGCTAGATCAAACGGTACGCCGCTAACCACGACTTCAGCATCGGTGGCGTTGGGATCAGTCGCTTTGGGCACGCCCATAAACGTGGAGATAACGTCACCAAACAGGCTGGGCATGATCTGAGATGGGGGCACCTAACGTGTACTCCTATGGTGTGCAGTAGTAAGAAAAGGGTGGCAAGCGCGAGCGGTGCTGCTTGAAGAAGCGCGACGATAAGGAATTTTTCACGATGAATGAAATGAATGTTTAGAATGAAATCATTCATGATATAAATAGTGAGGCGATATGCGTTCGCTACGCCACTTTGACCTAAATTTGTTGCTGGTATTTGAAGTGCTGATGCGCGAGCGCCATGTGACCCGCGCCGCTGAGAAGCTCCATTTAAGCCAGCCCGCGCTCAGCCATGCCCTCAAGCGCCTGCGTGAAGCGTTGGGTGACCCGCTATTGGTACGCACCGAGCAGGGCCTGCAGCCAACGCCACGCGCCATGGCGCTGCTACCCGTGGTGCAGCAGGCGTTGGCATCATTGCAGGCAGGCTTAGCACCTCCCGCATCCTTTGAGCCAGCCACCAGCACCCGGCGTTTTACCCTGGCGACTACCGACTACTTTGAAGAGGTCATGTACCCGGCATTTCTTAGCCAGCTGTTGGGCTATGCGCCGGGCATCAGTTTTTCCATTGAGCTGATTACGCCGGAGGTGCTTAGTGAGGCGTTAGAGCAACGCCAAGTGGATATGGTGGTGGGGTTGGATAGCCAATCATCGCTACCCAGCGGCGTGTTGCAAACGCCCTGGATGCACGAAGAGCTGGTGTGTCTGGCGGCCCAGCACAATCCGCACATGGGGGAAGCGTTGGAACTCGAGGCATTTGCCCGCCAGCCCCATGTGGAGCTTGCCGATATCAGCGGCCTGCTGCCCAGCCGCATTGAGAGCTGCCTAGCCCAGCATGGGCTGAGCCGCCGGGTGATCTCGAAAAACCTCAACTACATCGCCGCCGCGCGGGTGGTGGCGCTCACCGGTGCCATTATTACCTTGCCCCGGCAAATGGCCGAGCGCTTTGTCGCGATGCTGCCTGTTCGCATGGTTGCCCCACCTGAAGAACTACCCGCCTTAACCATGACACTGATCCAGCATAGTCTCTACGCCAATGCCCCTGAAAACGTGTGGCTCTATAACGAGCTGACCGCGTTTGCAAAGAGCGCTATTAGTGAAGGAAACCGTCGGTTGTAAATAAACAACGCGATTGAATCAAAGGTTGAATGGTCACTGGCGGGCTCGGCATTAGATCCTAAACTGCTATCTGGCGCATTTTTTCGCGCAATAGTGAATAGGCAATAGTGAGTAGATAATAGTGAGTAGACAGCGCCCAAAGACGTTGGGGCAACCACCCGGCTGCAAGGGATTGGGCGCTGAACGCGGACAAACCAAGGGAGAAAGCGTGTGAAAATAGGCGCACCGAAAGAGATTGCTCGGGGAGAAGCGCGAGTCGCGTTGACCCCCGAGAGCGCAAAGCAACTTCAGAAGCTTGGCCATGAATGTCTCATCGAAACAGGTGCCGGCCTGGCCGCGGGTTTTAATGACGACACTTATCGCGACGCTGGCGTGACCGTGGCGGAGAGTGCCGACGCGCTTTGGCGCGACGCTGAGGTGGTCATTAAAGTCCGCGAGCCTTCTGATGAAGAGGCCGAGCGGCTGCGTGAAGGTCAAACGCTGATTGCCTTCTTCTGGCCCGCGCAAAACGAAGCGTTACTGGAGAAGTGCAAAGCCCAAGGCGCTACCGTGATCGCGATGGACATGGTGCCGCGTATTTCCAGAGCGCAGAAGATGGATGCGCTCTCCTCCATGGCGAACATTGCGGGCTACCGCGCAGTCATTGAGGCGGGCAATAACTTCGGCCGTTTCTTTACCGGCCAGGTGACCGCCGCAGGCAAAGTGCCGCCTGCCAAGGTATTGGTTATCGGGGCTGGGGTGGCAGGTTTAGCGGCGATAGGCACCGCGACCAGCTTAGGGGCGGTAGTGCGCGCCTTTGACGTGCGCCCTGAAGTTTCTGAGCAGATCGAATCCATGGGCGCTGAATTCCTGTTTCTCGATTTTGAGGATAGCCAGGACGGCTCCGAGAGCGGTGGCTACGCGGCCCCCTCAAGCCCTGAGTTCCGCGAAAAGCAGCTGGCGTGCTTCCGCGAGCAGGCGCCGGACGTGGATATCGTGATTACCACGGCACTGATTCCCGGCAAGCCCGCGCCCAAGCTCTGGCTGGAAGACATGGTCGCCGCCATGAAACCCGGTTCGGTGATCGTGGATTTGGCTGCCGAGAAGGGCGGTAACTGCGACCTGACCAAGCCCGACGAGCGGGTGGTAAGCGATAACGGCGTGGTGGTGATCGGCTATACCGATTTCCCCTCGCGCATGGCGACACAGGCTTCGTTGCTCTATGCCACCAATATCCGCCACATGCTCACCGACCTTACCCCGGAGAAAGACGGCGTTATCCATCACAACATGGATGACGACGTGATTCGTGGGGCCACGGTGACTCACCAAGGGGAGATCACCTTCCCACCGCCGCCGCCGAAGGTGAAAGCCATTGGCGCGGCCAAGCCGAAGAAAAAAGAGAAAGCGCCGACTCCAGAAGAGAAGAAAGCCGCTGAGCTTGCCACCTTCAAAGCGCAAACGAAGCGCCAAGTGACCATGTTGGCAGTGGGCGGCGCGCTGATGCTGCTACTGGGGTTAGTCGCTCCTGCCTCGTTTATGCAGCACTTTATTGTGTTTGTACTGGCCTGCTTTATCGGCTTCCAGGTGATTTGGAAAGTGAGCCACTCGCTGCATACACCGCTGATGGCGGTCACTAATGCCATTTCCGGCATCATTATTTTGGGGGCGATCCTGCAAATTGGCTCGGGCAGTGCGGTGGTTAGCGTGCTGGCGGCTATTTCGGTGTTAATCGCATCAATCAATATCGTGGGTGGCTTCCTGGTAACACGCCGGATGCTGGCCATGTTCCAAAAATCCTAAGCGGCGGAGAGACGATATGTTAGAGCAGGGATTCGTATCTGCCGCAGCGATTGCGGCAAGCGTGCTGTTTATTCTGTCGCTGGGCGGCTTGAGTAATCAGGAAAAGGCCAAGCGCGCCGTGTGGTACGGCATCGTGGGTATGGCGGTCGCGGTGTTTTTCACTGCGTTTGGCCCCGGTATCGGCGGCTACTGGTGGCTCATTCCGATGATGCTGATTGGCGCTGCCATTGGGGCCTACGTGGCCGGTAAGGTCGAAATGACCGAAATGCCCCAGCTGGTAGCGGCGCTGCACAGCTTTGTGGGCTTGGCAGCGGTTTTCGTTGCCTGGAGCGCAGACCTGGAGCGTCGCCGGGTGATGGCAGCACGTGCCGCTGAAGCATCGCTGGACCAGTTCTCTGCCTTTGCGGCACTGGTGGCCACCAAGGCCCCCGACGAGCTGATGTTCCTGCAAATCGAGGTGGTGCTGGGTATCTTCATTGGCGCGGTGACGTTCACCGGCTCGGTGATTGCCTTCGGTAAGCTGGCGGGCAAGGTGGACGGTAAGCCCAAGCAGCTGCCCGGCGGCCATATGTTGAATGCCGGTGCGGCGGCGCTGTCGCTGCTGTTGGCGATTATGTACCTCAACGGCGCAGGCTTCTGGACGCTGCTAGTGATTGCGGCGCTGGCGTTCTTTATCGGCTACCACCTGATCATGGGCATCGGCGGGGCGGATATGCCAGTGGTGGTCTCTATGCTGAACAGCTACTCCGGCTGGGCGGCGGCGGCGATTGGTTTCACGCTCTCCAACGACCTGCTGATTGTGACCGGTGCGCTGGTGGGTTCCTCTGGTGCAATTCTCTCTTACATTATGTGTAAGGCGATGAACCGTAACTTTGTCAGCGTGATTCTAGGCGGCTTTGGTGGCACTACTGGCCCCGCTGCCGAAATCGAAGGCGAACAGGTGTCGATTGACGCCAACGGCGTTGCCAATGCACTGAATGACGCCGACAGCATTATTATCGTGCCGGGTTACGGTATGGCGGTGGCCCAGGCGCAAACGGCGGTCAGCGATTTAGTCCGCAAGCTGCGCGCCGCTGGCAAAACCGTCCGCTTCGGCATTCACCCCGTGGCTGGGCGCTTGCCAGGCCATATGAACGTCCTGCTGGCGGAAGCCAAGGTGCCTTACGATATCGTGCTGGAGATGGATGAGGTTAACGACGATTTTGCCAGTACCGACGTGGTTATCGTTATCGGCTCCAACGATATCGTGAACCCCGCGGCCGAAGAGGACCCCAACAGCCCCATTGCGGGGATGCCGGTGCTCAAAGTATGGGAAGCGAAGCAGGTGTTCGTCAGCAAGCGTGGCCAGGGTACCGGCTACTCGGGTATTGAGAACCCGCTATTCTTCAAGGAGAACACGCGAATGTTCTACGGCGATGCTCGCGATAGCTTAAACGCCCTGCTACCGCTGGTGGAGTAATCAAGTAAAGCAGTAGACTGATAAGGAACGGGGCGCTCAGCGCCCCGTTTCACGTTTGATTGTTAATAGCTATCAGCTTGTTGGTTAAATGCAAATTGTGACTATTGAGTAGGTGCTTTAAAACTGTAAAACATGAATAACGCATCCGCTGACGATCTACACAGTAGCTTGCAGCAAAGATGCAGAGCATTTGTTCCCTTGGTATCACCAAGGCTAAGAGCAATAAGGGAGAGAGCTATGAGCGGTAAATGTCCTGTCATGCACGGTGGTAACACCTCGACCGGTACTTCCAACAAAGATTGGTGGCCGGAAGGGTTGAACCTGGATATTTTGCATCAGCAAGATCGCAAATCAGACCCGATGGATCCGGATTTCAACTACCGTGAAGAAGTACGCAAGCTCGATTTCGACGCGCTGAAGAAAGATGTCCACGCGTTGATGACCGATAGCCAAGAGTGGTGGCCCGCTGACTGGGGGCACTACGGCGGTTTGATGATCCGTATGGCTTGGCACTCCGCTGGCACCTACCGTATTGCTGATGGCCGTGGGGGCGGTGGTACCGGAAGCCAGCGTTTTGCACCGCTCAACTCCTGGCCGGACAACGTCAGCCTGGATAAAGCGCGCCGTCTGCTGTGGCCGATCAAGAAGAAGTACGGCAACAAAATCAGCTGGGCAGACCTGATGATTCTGGCTGGCACCGTGGCTTATGAGTCCATGGGCTTACCTGCTTACGGCTTCTCTTTCGGCCGCGTCGATATTTGGGAACCCGAAAAAGATATCTACTGGGGTGACGAAAAAGAGTGGCTGGCACCTTCTGACGAACGCTACGGCGACGTGAACAAGCCAGAGACCATGGAAAACCCGCTGGCGGCTGTCCAGATGGGGCTTATCTATGTGAACCCGGAAGGTGTTAACGGCCAGCCTGATCCGCTGAGAACCGCGCAGCAGGTACGTGAAACCTTCGCCCGTATGGCGATGAACGACGAAGAGACCGCAGCCCTCACTGCTGGCGGCCACACCGTCGGTAAATGCCATGGTAATGGCGATGCCTCTGCGTTGGGCGCTGAGCCAGAAGCCTCTGACGTTGAAAACCAGGGCTTAGGTTGGGGCAACCCCAACATGCAGGGCAAGGCGAGCAACGCCGTGACCTCGGGTATCGAAGGTGCGTGGACCACCAACCCCACGAAATTCGATATGGGCTATTTCGACCTGCTGTTCGGCTACGAGTGGGAACTGAGAAAGAGTCCTGCCGGTGCCCACCAGTGGGAACCGATTGACATCAAAGAGGAAGACAAGCCGGTTGACGCCAGCGACCCCTCTATTCGCCACAACCCGATCATGACCGATGCGGATATGGCGATGAAGGTAGATCCGACCTATCGCGCTATCTGCGAAAAATTCATGGCCGATCCGGAGTACTTCAAGAAGACTTTCGCGAAGGCGTGGTTCAAGCTGACGCACCGTGACCTGGGTCCGAAAGCACGCTACATCGGCCCGGAAGTACCGGCGGAAGACCTGATTTGGCAAGATCCGATCCCGGCAGGCAGCACCGACTACTGCGAAGAAGTGGTGAAGCAGAAAATCGCGCAAAGTGGCCTGAGCATCAGCGAGATGGTCTCCACCGCTTGGGACAGTGCCCGTACTTATCGCGGTTCCGATATGCGCGGCGGTGCTAACGGTGCCCGCATTCGCTTGGCCCCACAGAACGAGTGGCAGGGCAACGAGCCTGAGCGCCTGGCGAAAGTGCTGAGCGTTTACGAGCAGATTTCTGCTGACACCGGCGCTAGCGTCGCGGACGTGATCGTTCTGGCCGGTAGCGTAGGCATCGAGAAAGCCGCGAAAGCAGCAGGTTACGAGGTACGCGTACCCTTCCTGAAAGGCCGTGGCGATGCGACCGCCGAGATGACCGACGCAGACTCCTTCGCACCGCTGGAGCCGCTGGCCGATGGCTTCCGCAACTGGCAGAAGAAAGAGTATGTGGTGAAGCCGGAAGAGATGCTGCTGGATCGTGCGCAGCTGATGGGCTTAACCGGCCCGGAAATGACCGTGCTGCTGGGCGGTATGCGCGTACTGGGCACCAACTATGGTGGCACCAAACACGGCGTATTCACCGATCGTGAAGGCCAGTTGACCAACGACTTCTTTGTGAACCTGACCGATATGGGGAACAGCTGGAAGCCGGTAGGTAGCAACGCCTACGAAATCCGCGACCGCAAGACCGGTGCCGTGAAGTGGACCGCCTCGCGGGTGGATCTGGTATTTGGTTCCAACTCGCTGCTGCGCTCTTACGCAGAAGTGTACGCCCAGGACGATAACGGCGAGAAGTTCGTCAGAGACTTCGTCGCCGCCTGGACCAAAGTGATGAACGCCGACCGTTTCGACGTCGCGTCGTAAGTCAGCAACGGTTCGTCGTACTATCTAAGGCACCCCTAGCGGGTGCCTTTTTTGTATGCGTGCCTGGGCATTGCTGGTTCGTCAGCTTTGCTACAGTAGCGCATGCTTTCCCTTTGATATAACAACACGAGATCGACGATGAAACGCAGTAAATGGATATGGCTAGTATGGGCCGTTGTCTTGTTAAGTTATTTAGTGCCTTACACGCTGTTAAGCGACGTGTCGCGATGGTACGGCAGCTTTTTGTTTTGGGCCGTGGCCGGGGTGGCCATCATTGCTCTGAACGTGTTTATTACGACAGATTTTAAGGAGCATAGCGATGACTGAGTCGCTCATTTGGTGGTCCATTGCTATCTACTTATTAGTGGCCATAGGCATTGCTATTCTGTCGCGCCAACGCCCAGTGAAAGGCGGTTCAGAAAGCATGTCCGGCTACTTTTTGGGTAACCGCCAAATGAACGGGTTTGTCTCGGCGCTGAGCTACAGTGCCACGACGTATAGCGCCTTTATGATGGTGGGCCTGGCTGGCCTGACCTATGCGGGCGGCGTGGGCGCGCTCGGTTTTGAAATCATCTACTTTGCCGGTGTCTCACTGGTGGCGGTTTTCGGCCCTAAGTTCTGGGCGGTCGGCAAGAAGTTCGGCTACGTGACGCCCAGCGAGATGCTGGGCCACCGCTACCATAGCAAGCAGGTGGCCATGGCCGTGTCGATAGCGAGCTGTATCTTCCTAATTCCGTACTCGGCCGTTCAGCTCGCTGGTGTCGGCTACCTGTTGCAGGGTATTACTGATGGCGCCATTACCTTTACCACCGGGGTCGTGTTAGCCACGGTGATCGCCATTTTCTTCTCCTATATCGCAGGGATTCGTTCGGTCATGTGGACCGACTCGCTCCAGGCCATCATGATGATCGTGGCTTCTACCCTGGTAGCCTTTCTGGTGATTCAAAGTCTGGGCGGTTTTGGCGCGCTCTTCGATACGCTGGCAACGGAGCACCCGCAGTCACTGACGGTGCCTGGCCCTGGTTTGTTCAGCTTTGTGACCTTCCTAGGGCTCACCATTCCATGGTTCTTCTTTAGCCTTTCTAATCCGCAGGTCAGCCAGCGTCTTTTCATGCCCTCGTCGCTGCGCTCGATGCGCCACATGCTGATTGGCTTTTTGGTGTTCGGTTTTATTTACACCCTCGTTTCGGTGCTTTGGGGGTTCTCGGCTTTGGCTGCTTTCCCTAGCCTAGAGCGCGCCGATTTAGCCACGCCCACGCTACTGGCCTCAGAGTTTGTGCCGCCCGTATTAGGCGTGATTGTGATGATCGGCATTATGGCCGCCGCTGTTTCCACGATCGATTCAATCATGCTGACGCTGGCGTCCATGGTCTCCCGCGACGTCTATGCCAACCTCAAGCTGAACGTCAGTGAAAAGCGACAACTGCTGGTGGGTAAGTGTGTAGTGCCGGTGATTGCACTGATGGCGCTGGCCTTCGCAGAGCTGCAGCTTGACCTGATTGCGGTGCTGTCGGTGGCCGCCTCATCGGGCTTGGTGGCTATGGTGCCTGCGCTGATCGGTGCTTTCTATTGGAAGCGCGGCACGGCTGCCGGTGCACTGACCAGCGTGGTGGGTACCAGCGCCTTTGTGCTGCTGATGTATGCCACCGGTAACTCGTTGCTGGGCCTGCCTGCCGGTGTATGGGGCATTGTGGTCGCGAGTGTGCTGTTTGTTGGCGTTAGTCTTGTGACCAAGCCTCATCAAGACTCTACCGATGCTTTCTTTGCCGCCATCGCGGAAGAGTTGGGTACACAGCAGCGTCGCACTGCCAATGACCCGGCGACCAAGCAAGCGGCTCATTAGGCACCCTAGCGATAAAAGCCCCTGATGAGGGGCTTTTTAGCCTTACTGCCACTTCAATAACTGCGCTCTGTAGGCCGCCTGCGCCTGCGTCGCACTGATGGGCTGCAAGCGCACCTTGGTGCCCGGCAGGCACTGGGCGAGGCGGGCGCAGGCCATGGGGGTTAAAGCACCCAAACGCGGGTAGCCACCGATGGTTTGGCGGTCGTTCATCAGGATGATCGGTTGGCCATCGGGAGGAATCTGCACAGCCCCTAACGGAATGCCCTCGGAGACGATACCGCCCAGGCGGCTGTTCAGCGCTTTGCCGGTCAGTCGAATGCCCATGCGGTCGGCGCGTTGGTCCACGGTCCATGGCTGGTTGAAGGCGTCAAACAGGCTGCGCCCGGCAAAGTGCGCGGCCTGGGAGCCCAGCACCATGTCCAGCACGGTGTCTACTGCATCAGGCAGAGGAAGCTGAGTGCCTTGGGGCAACTGACGCGGCGTGGCGCTGCTGCCTTTCCAGGTGAGTTGGTCGCCGGTTTTAAGCGGTTTGCCATCTTCGTGCAGGCCGCCGATGTGCTCTCTTGCCGAGCAGGCTTGGCTGCCTAGCACCTCGGGCGCATCCAGCCCGCCAGGAAAGGCGAGGTACGCGCGCAGGCCCTTTTTCGGCTGGCGAAAGACCAGCGTTTGGCCCGCTTGCATCATAAAGCTGTCGTTGGGCGCAAGCGGCTGGCCATCCAGCGTGGCGGCAAGGTCGGCTCCGGTGAGGGCAAGGCGCACGTCGCTATTGGCCACCAGCGTCAGGTTGCCGCCCATGACGATTTCCAGCGCGGCGCTCCCCAGCGGGTTGCCCAGCAGCCAGTTGGCCCAGCGGAAGGCGATCCAGTCGGCGGCGCCGCCCTGAGTCACGCCTAAGTGGCCGACGCCGAAGCGGCCCGCATCTTGAATCATCGCCAGCGGTCCGGCTTGCTTAACGGTCAACATGGGTTGGCTCATGACCGCTCCTCCAGCGGGGTCGTATCGCCCCCAGCCGCTTCAAATTCTGATTGGGATATCGCCTTAAAGCGCACTTTATCGCCCGGGCGCAGCAGCGGCTCGCCCCGTTTGGCGTGCTCGAAAAGCGGCACGGCTGTTCTGCCAAGAATGTTCCAGCCGCCCGGCGAAAGCAGGGGGTAAATGGCGGTTTGCCGGTCGGCAATGCCGACGCTTCCTGCCGCCACGCGGCGGCGGGGCGTTTTTAAACGCGGCGTGGCAATGGCCTCATCCACCAGGCCCATAAAGCCGTAGCCAGGCGCAAACCCCAGTGCAAACACGCAGTAGTCGTGACTGCAGTGGCGCTCAATCAACGCCTCGACGCTGAGCCCGGCGCGCTTGGCAACGGTGGGCAGCTCCGGTCCAACGCTCTCGTCGTACCATACGGGGATTTCGTGGAGCTGGCCCTGTTGAGCATCGGCGGGCGTGAGATTGCGCAGTGCGCTACGCACCAGCGTCGTGGCCTGGGCAAAAGTGAGCTTCTGGCAGTCGTAATGCACCAGCAGGGTGGTGTATGACGGGATGAGATCAATCAGCGCGTGATCAAAGGCGCGCCGCAGCGCCTCGTCAGCGGCCATGATCCACGCCATATTGCTTTCATCAATGGCATCGAACAGGCGCACCGTCAGGGCGTCCATCGCCGCCGTTTCTAAGCGCAGTTTCACGCGGACTCCAGCGCCGTAAAGGCCTCACGAATGGCGCGCACGGCGGCCACGGATTCGGGGTTATCGCCATGCACACAGAGCGTGTCGCAGGGGAGCTGTAAGGCGCTGCCATCCCGGGCGGTCAGCGCTTCGCCTTTGGCCAGGGCAACGGCTTGGGCGACGATAGTGGCTTGGTCGTGATGCACAGCCCCCGGCAGGCGGCGAGAGGCGAGATGCCCAGTGGCCTCATAAGCGCGGTCAGCGAAGGTTTCAAACCACAGCGTCACGCCCATTTTTTCCGCTAATTGACGATGCGGCTCTGGGTTGGCGGTGGCCATCACCATGAGCGGCAGGCGGGCATCGAATGCCTTCACGGCCCGCATGGCACCTTCCAGCAATTCCAGATTGGCGGCCATGTCGTTGTACATCGCCCCGTGGGGTTTGACGTAGCTCAGCGCGGTGCCTTCCGCTTGGCAAATGCCTGCCAGCGCGCCGATCTGGTAGAGCATCATGTCTTCCACTTCGGCAGGCGAGCAGGCCATGGAGCGGCGGCCAAACCCCATCAAGTCGGGATAGCCGGGGTGCGCGCCGATCTTGACGCCGTGCTGAACGGCCAGTGCCACCGTCTTGCGCATCACATGGGGGTCTGATGCGTGGTAGCCGCAGGCAATGTTGGCACAGTCAACGTGGGGCATGACCTCAGCGTCCAAGCCAATCGACCAGTTGCCGAAACTTTCGCCCATGTCGCAGTTAAGCAGCGGAATCGCCATAACGTCTCCTGCTGGGTTGTGTGTTGTTAGTAATTGATATCGCTATTCATTAGCCAAATGAGTCAGTCTATTTGCTCATAGTGATGACGTATTAATGAGCCTATTTATGGTGTTGTTAGCGCAAAAATAATATATGGAGCCTGCGTCACAAGTGCCAATCGTTTTTAGCGATATTAAGTATCGGTGCTTCCTATCATGCTGTTATTTAGTGGAAAAATAGTTGACGCTAGGGCGCTATACGATTATCAACTAAATAAAGCGACTCAAAAAAGATTACAAAAGAGACGCCCTTATCCGCCTGATGTAGCGCCGTTGCGCCACCAATAAAAATGGCAATGAAAGGGTGATTTCGAGGAGTACCACATGCGGTTGCCAGCCCCGCGACAGCATGTCCGTGACCAACACGGCATGTTGCACTTACATTTGCATATCAACGCCTCACGATGGGAGACCATGGTGTGTGGCGTGGTGGAGGCGCTTGACGCTGTGCTTCCCGTGAATGCTTCATTACAGACTGGTTAAGCACAATGCTGGATTTTAAGGAACTCGACGCCTTTGTTTGGGCGGTGAAACTTGGCTCTTTTCGTAAAGCGGCGGTGCGTTTACACATTACGCAACCATCGATATCTGAGCGTATCTCGCGTTTAGAGAGCACGGTGGGCGAGCTACTGCTTGAG
Organism: Vreelandella sp. L-15; assembly: GCF_056857635.1. Lineage (NCBI taxonomy): Bacteria > Pseudomonadati > Pseudomonadota > Gammaproteobacteria > Oceanospirillales > Halomonadaceae > Vreelandella > Vreelandella sp. L-15. The sequence continues at coordinate 26,601 of NZ_JBSXNN010000060.1, forward strand.
CGCTCGGCGCGGCCTATTCAGCCTACTATGCGTGGTAGGGAATTCTTCCTGCATGCCGAACGTATGCTGGCCCAGCGCGATGAAGCCCTCAAACTTTTCGATAGTGAAGAAGACTTTTCCGCCCCGCTGCGCCTGGGAACGATTGAAACCATTGCCCACAGTTGGTTCCCCACGTTTATGCAGCGGCTCACCGAGCGCTACCCGCGGTTGATTATTGAGCTCACTGTGGATTACTCCCCGGCGCTGAACGAGCGGCTGAACAGCAATGAGCTAGATATTCTGCTAGCCATGAACGGCTACCTGCCTTCAGAGCAAATTGACCATGAGACGCTCAGCCCCTATGAAATGGGGATGTTTGTTTCACCTCGACACGCCCAGATGTTAAGCAAACGCCCCGATGCTTGGCATTCAACGCTGCCGTTTATCTCCTTTGGCAAGCTGGCGCGTCCGTATGAAGAGTTAGTAAGTTATTTAGCCGACCAAGGTGTTCAACAGCCGCGTATTCATAGTGTGAGCACGCTGATGACGATAGTGCGTTTAACCACGGAAGGGCTGGGTATCGGCGCGCTACCAGTAGCCACCGTGCTGGATGAGTGGCGGCGGGGCGAGCTGTTCCGTTTGGCGCTTCCCGCGCCACTACCAGCCATGCACTATGATGTTATTTGGCGCAGCACAAATCATCCTCGTTTCTGCCGTGGCGTTGGCCGCTTGGCGCAGGAGTGCGCGCTAGAGTATGCCGCTGAAAAGCATAACGAGATTACTAACACGTGTTTTACCGGGCGTTGGGTGACCCCTAACGCCGCCTCCTCCACCCCTGTACAGCACCTCCATCCCTATGAATAAGAGGACTTTACCTATGCGTACTCGCATTGCGACCCCCCTGCTTCTTGCTACGGCGTGCAGTCTTGCCGCCGCCGCCACGGCTCAGGCCGCCGAGTGGACCATGGCCACGCCCTACGGGGATGCCAGCTTCCATACCCAAAACACCAAGCAGTTCGCGGAAGATGTGGCGGAAGCCACGGACGGCGAGCTCACCATTACCGTTCACAGCGGTGGCTCGCTAGTATCCCACGGGGAGATCAAGCCCTCCGTGCGTCGTGGCACCATCGATGCCGGTGAAGTGTTCCTGTCGATCCTCTCTAACGACGACCCGATTTTTGAAGTCGATACGCTGCCCGGTGTGGCCGGTAGCTACGATGATGCCTATGCGCTGTGGGAAGCCACTAAGCCGATGATTACTGAGCTATTCGCCTATGAGGGGCTGATTCCGCTCTACGCCGTCGCATGGCCTGCTCAGGGCATTTATACTGCCGAGCCGCTGACTGACCCAGCCCAGTTTGATGGGCTGCGCGTACGCGCACCAAACATCAACACCCAGCGCTTCGTTGATAACCTAGGCGGTAGCCCCACCGAAACCGAAGAGTCGGATATCCCCACTGCCTTCAGCACTGGCCGAGTAGATGCCATGATTACTTCAAGCTCCACCGGTAACTCAATGGCCGCGTGGGACTACGTCACCGACTACACCGACGCCAACCTGTGGCTGCCGAAGAACATCGTTTTCATCAACCAGCGCAGCTTTGACCGCTTAGACGAAGCCACTCAAGAAGCGCTGATGGAAGCAGCGGCGCGTGCCGAAGAGCGTGGCTGGCAGATGAGCCGTGACAACAACGATGAAAGCCTGGCAGCTCTGAAAGAGAACGGCATCAGCGTGTCCGAGCCTAATGCTGACGTTGCCGCCGCGCTGCAAGCCGCAGGTGACGAGCTGTTCACCGATTGGCAGTCCCGCGCCGATGACGAAGCCAAAGCGGCACTGGAAGCCTACCGCGCCCAGCGTGGCAACTAACCCTTCGTTGCTACGGTAACGCCTGGGGCAGCCCGAGGGCTGCCCCTTTCCCTACGCGCTCTGTGAGACTGCGAACATGACGTTTAAATTCGACAAACTCTACCGCCTAGGTGCCTGGGGCGCAGCAGCATGCATGGTGGCGATTTGTGCGCTGATCGCGCTTCAGGTCACTTTCCGTTTAGTAGATGCGCTGTTGGTTTTGGTCGGCCAGGAGCGGCTCGGTGTCAGCATTACCGGCGTCTCGGAAATGGCCTCCTATTTATTGGTAGGCGCCACCTTTCTTGGGTTGGCCTATACCTTTGTTCACCACGCCCATATCCGTGTGACCTTACTGATTTCACGCCTGCCTTCTGCGGTGCGCGTGTGGTTTGAGGTGTTTGGGCTGATTATTGCGCTGGTTATCAGCGTACTACTGGCCTATGGCCTGGTTGGTTTAGCGAGGGAAAGCCTAGAGTACAACGATGTTTCGTCGGGCTTTTTGTCGATTCCCCTGTGGATCCCCCAGGTGGTGCTGTCCGTTGGGGTAGGGCTTCTGGCCTTGGCGCTGTTAGAAGCGCTGTGGATGGCCGGGCGCATTGCCATACGCGACCCATCAAGCTTCCGCGAAGCCACTTCCATCGACGATAACGAAGCGCATTAAGCGGCTACTCGGGAGATACCCTCGTGCTACTACTAAGTTTAGCGACTATTTTTACCCTGGTGCTGCTGCTGGGCAGCGGGGTGTGGATTGCCTTTGCCTTGATAGGCACAGCGTGGATTGCGCTGCAATTTTTCAGCCCTTTTGACCCTGGCCCGATTCTGGCCTCCGATTTTTGGGGCGCAAGCTACGGCTGGGATTTAACCGCGCTGCCGATGTTTATCTGGATGGGCGAGATTCTGTTTCGCTCGGGGCTGGCGGACAATATGTTCCGTGGACTTTCACCCTGGTTGAACCGTCTGCCGGGCCGCTTGCTGCATACCAATATCATTGGCAGTGGCATGTTCGCGGCGGTGTGTGGCTCGTCGGCGGCTACCTGTGCCACGGTGGGCAAAATGACCCTGCCGGAACTGGAGCGCCGGGGCTACGACAGCAATATGGCCATTGGCACTTTGGCCAGTGCGTCTACGCTGGGGCTGTTGATTCCACCCTCAATCGTGCTGATCGTCTACGGGGTGGTTACGGAGCAATCCATCTCGCGGCTGTTTATGGCGGGCATTGGCCCAGGCTTGATGATCTTGGCGCTGTTCATGGCCTATTTGGTGCTCTGGGCGCTACTGAAAGGCAACCGTGACGGCCTGACCGGCGCTGACGAATCCGATATTAGCTTTGCCGAAAAGCTGCGTAATACCTGGTCGTTGGTGCCTATTTTGCTGCTAATCGGCGGGATTATCGTGTCGATTTACGGCGGGCTGGCTTCGCCGACGGAAGCGGCAGCGGTTGGCGTGGTGCTGTCGATGATCATTGCTCGGTTCAACGGCCACTTTAATCGGGTGATTTTTACCGATTCGCTGTTTGCTGCGGTACGCACGGCCTGCATGATCGCCTTTATTATTGCCGGGGCGTCGTTTTTAACCTCAGCCATGGGCTTTACCCAGGTACCCATGAAGCTCGCTCAGGCGATTGGTGAAATGGGGCTGTCGCCCACCATGCTGCTGATTGCGCTCACGTTGCTGCTACTCATCATGGGCTGCTTTCTGGATGGTATTTCGCTCATCCTACTGGTGACGGCGATTATCATGCCGGTGGTCAGCGCGGCAGGCTTTGACCTGATTTGGTTCGGTATCTACTTGGTGATTGTGGTGGAGATGTCGCAAATCACACCGCCGGTTGGATTTAACCTGTTTGTGATTCAGGGGTTAACCGGCAAAGATATTCTGACCATTACCAAGGCCACGCTGCCCTTCTTCCTGCTGATGATGCTGGCTATTGCGCTTATGCATATCTTCCCCAGCATTGCGCTCTATCTTCCCTACGCAATGACGAGCTAAACCTTTACTCCACCGCCCCGCCGACAAGCGGCGGGGTTAGTGGCCATAAACCGATACACCGCCCCGGCCAGAGCGCTTGGTGAAGTACATGCTTTGATCGGCGGCGTCGATAAGCTCCCGTTCATCTCCAAACCCGCCGTCGGTGAGGCAGGCCACGCCAATCGATACGGACACGTAAAGCGGCTCTTGGTCTACTCGGGCCATGGGCCGCTCCTGCAGCCGCCGGGTAATACGCTCAGCAAAGCGCCGAGCACCCTCGGCATCTTCATCGGGAAGAATCACCAGAAACTCTTCACCACCATAGCGGCCTGCAAGATCGCCCACGCGAATTAACGAGGCGAGCATCCTGCCGAAGTGAGCCAGCACCTGATCACCCGCCTGATGACCATATCGGTCATTCAGCACCTTAAAATGATCCAGGTCGATAAACACCACCGACATGGTTCGTTCGGTTGTGAGGCAAAGGCGGAAGCGTTCCCGTAACTGCTCCTCTAGCCAAGCGCGATTCGCTAATTGGGTTAGCGGGTCGAGCCGGCTGCGCTGTTGCAGCTCGGCATAATCGTTGAGCAGCGTTTCCCGCGCTTTTTGCTGAGCATCTAAGCGTGCGCTCAACGATAAGGTGTGTTCAAAAAGCCGCTGCTGGGCCTCTTTTAGCAGGGCGACGCTATCAACGGTGACCGGCATGCCCAGCCCGAGTGTCTCCATCAGCGGTGGAAGCGTTTGCTGTAAATGGGCCAACAGCCCCGACATGGCCCACTCGCTTGATGGGGTTAACGCGTTGAGCTGGCGCATCACGCCGGCTAAAGCGTCGGCAGGGTTCGCCGATAACCAAGCATCCGCGATGGCGCCGGAGACGCGTAGGCAAAGTGTCGCGTTATCTTCCGTATCCAGGCCATCGTGACTGTGTTGAATGGCGTGAATCAAGCTGTCATGGGCACCCCATTTCGCCAGCAACCAAGCGCCCACAAGGGCGTGGTGGCAGCCAAAATAGCGCTTTTCCACCTGCATGATGTGTTGATGAGAGGTATTCTCGATGCCGTAGAGTAGCTCTGCGTCGCCGGGGTAAGCGGTTTGTAACGCTAAAATACCAATATCTTGCAGCAGCGCCGTGGTGAATACGCTGCCTGATTGGTGAGGACAAAGCTGCTGTGCGAGATAGCTGGCGGCGACGGCCGCCGTGATAGATCGCTGCCAAAACGGTAAGCGACCGCGTGCGCCATGATCGTTTTCAAACAGGCAAAAGCTCAATACGGTAGCCAGGGTGACATCTAGCCCTATGCGCTGTGTGGCATCAAAACACGTGTGTGGGGGCTGAGCCGCGCGCAGGTAGTGGACGCTATTGGCTACGCTCATGATCCGTGCTGTTAACGCGGGGTCATGTTCGATGGCACTGGCATAGTCGCTCAAGGTAGCCTCAGCGCCCTGAGAGATATCCAAGATGTTCAGGGCGACCGCCGGTAGAGTAGGCAGCTGGTTACACTGAAGCAGCGCGCTGCTAAGAAAGCTGGGCAGCTGGTCAGTCAGCGAGGTGTAGAGTGTTTCGCTGACGGCATTAGGCCCCGTCATAGTGTCTCCTCAAATGCCATGCAGCGAAGCGGGCAGTCAACATAATATCGATAGATGTTTCTAACATAATGTTAGGGGTGGCCGATATCGTTTATGGCCCCAGTGTTCTTCCATAAGATAGCTGTTTATGGTGCAAACGTCGCTGTGCTTTGTTAAAACAGTGGCAAAGCTTAGCTGCTCTACAACGACATAAGCGAGTGCGACGATGCACACAAGCAAAGAAGAAGCAGAGGTTTTTCGTCAGCTAGCGGAAGGTTTTGGGCGCAGTGGCCATCCCAACTTCTTTGCTACGCTGGTGGAACAGCTGGCTCGTCTACTCAATGTCGACCACGCACTGGTCGCCGTGGTCACTGAAGCTAATATAGCCGAAACCTTGGCCGTTTGGTCAAGCGGTGCCCTGCAGGCCAATATTACCTACCCTCTTGCGGGTACGCCCTGTGAAACCGTGGTGGGGGTTGAGCCCTGTCTGTATGCCTGCGATGTACAGTCCCGCTTTCCTGAAGATGATCTTCTTAGTGAGCTAGGCGCTGATAGCTATATGGGCTTACCGCTGTTTGCTCCCGATGGCTCAGCCATTGGCCTGCTGGCCGTGTTGAACAATCAACCCATGGCGTTTGATGGGTTAGAGAATGAGATTTTACGTATTGCCGCTGCCCAAGCGGGGGCTGAACTAGGCAGACGCCAAGCTGAAAGCGCCTTGCGCAAAAGCGAAGCCGCTGCCAAAGAGAACGAACGTCGCCTCAATACCCTGCTGAATCACCTACCGGGGATGGCTTACCGCTGCCTGAATGATAACGACTGGACCATGCAGCTAGTGAGCAAGGGCGCTGAAGCGCTGACTGGCTATCGGCCTGATGAGCTTGAGAATAATCGCATCACCAGTTTTGCGAACTTAATCCACAAAGAAGACCACGACCGGCTGGTTAAAGCCGTGCAGTCCGCCATTCATCAGCGACGCCCTTATCGCGTGACGTTCCGCATTCGCCATCGCGACGGCAGCGAACGCTGGATGTGGGAGCAAGGGCAGGCCATTTTTTCCGATGAGGGCGACGTGCTCTGCCTGGAAGGTTTTATTACCGACGTGACCGACCAGCAAGAGGCACAACGGGTGCAGCAGGCGGTGGTGCAAGTTGCCTCAACCGTCACCTCGCGGGTAGGGGATGACTACTTTCAGCAGCTTATTTCTACGCTCACCACGCTGTTAGAAGCCGATGCGGGCTTTATTGCCCTCTTAGACCAACCTGTGCCGTCTCAACAGAGCGAGCACACTCACCCCAATAGCCTATTACCTGCGACCACAGGCCATACCGTAAGCTTAGTGGTCGACGGCCAAATCCGTAAAAATCACACCTTTCTTTTGTGTGACACCCCCGTCGAACGGGTGGTGTTAGAGCAAGAGAGCGTCGTGCATCACGGCCAGCGGTTTACGCTGCCGGGAGCGACGCTGAGTGCGCAGGCATGGATTGGTCGACGCTTAGATAACGCAAAAGGCGAAGCCATCGGAGTGATGATGGTGTTTTATCAAGCGCCCCTCACGACAAATGCCTTTGCGACATCGGTGCTACAAATTCTCTCCAACGGTGCTGCGGCGGAGCTAGAGCGACGCCGCGATCACCGCCATATGCACCAGCTGGCCTATACCGACAGCACTACCGGTTTGCCAAACCGGGTGCAGTTTATGGAACACCTGCGTGAGATGGGCCAGCAGGCCCAAAAGCAGCAGTCGCCACTGGCATTACTGCTGCTCGATTTGCGTCGTTTTAAAGAAATTAATGACCTGTACGGCCATCAAATTGGCGATCAGCTGCTGGCCACTGTGGCAGGAAGACTACGCCATTTAGAGTTGCCGGGCGTCCACTGTGCGCGGCTTTCTGGCGATGAGTTCGCGCTCCTTTTCCCCCATACTGAACGTGCCAGCCTTGATGAGGTGGTGAAGCAGCTATGTGCGTTGGTGAATCGGCCTATTCGTCTGGATCGCCACGTGTTTAACCTGGATGTCAGCATTGGCTTCGCGCGTTATCCGAGCGATGATGTAGCTAAAGTCAGCGAACTGTTCAACGCGGCTAGCATCGCACTGCATCACGCCAAAAAGCGTGATACGAATATCTCCCCCTACACCCAGGCCATGCGCCATACGCTGGAGCGCCGCCAATGGATGACCGAGCGGCTGCATCGGGCAATTTTAGAAGGGCGGCTTGAGCTCTACTTTCAGCCTCAGGTAGATCTACATACCCAAACGCTGACCGGGGCAGAAGCGCTATGCCGCTGGCACGACCCCGAATGGGGCTGGGTTAGCCCCGGTGAGTTTATTCCCCTAGCGGAGGAGCGCGGGCTGATTCGTTTACTCGGCGACTGGGTGCTGAAGGAGGCTGCTCGCCAGCTTAGCGCTTGGCAGTCGGCGAGCACGCCGCTGCCGGGACGGCTTTCGATTAATATCTCCGCGCAGCAGTTTGCCGACCCCCGGCTGACGGCGCATATTGCGACGCTTACCTCCAGCGTTTCACCCAGTGCGATTGGCTTGGAACTGACGGAAAGCGATTTTATGCGCGACCCGGATCAAGCCATCATCATTACTCATGCCATGCGCAAAGCTGGGTACGCACTGTTTATCGATGATTTTGGCACCGGCTACTCATCGCTCTCGTATCTGCGCCGCTTTGCCGCCGACGCGCTGAAAATCGATATCTCCTTCGTGCGCGATATGCTCGATAACCATCACGACCGAGCGATTGTGCAAACGATTATTGCCATGGCGAACACATTAGAAATGAAAACCCTCGCCGAAGGGGTTGAAAGTGCCGAGCAAGCGGCGCTGCTGGCTGAGATGGGCTGCAATCAGGCCCAGGGCTACTGGTTTGGAAGACCGCTGCCCGCCGATGAGTTTGCCCGCACTTGGCTAAACGGCTAGCGCGGCGTTTAGATTGGCGGGCAGCCGCAACTACCTCTGTTGCTAAGGTGATTTAACTGCATGGTCAGGTTTGCCAGTCGGGCCATAGCGTCTCCTTGAAGGGCTCTGCTGGCAGAGCCCGCTATATGCTAAGTTATGAGGCTGGGCAAGGAGCACCGACGTGCAGAGCCGCCGCAGACATGGCGGGGATATTCAGCGTGAGCTGACCATTCTCCACCGTGATACATTGCTCTTCAGCCGTCACGTTTTGATAGCGGGCATCTGCCATATCGGTTTGAAAAGTGTGGGTGAGCGCTTGCTGCTCCCGGTTAATCGCAATAAAGCCCTGGGCTTCGCGGCTGAAGGCGATTTGATTATGGCCATTATCCCACCAGTGGGTGACCTCTGCGCCGTCGGCTTGTTGGCGAAACGCGACCATATTGGCAATCTCGGGCCAGCGGTGTTCGCATACCCAGGTTTCCCCACATTGGGCCTCGCCCTGCTGATAGACGGGGGCTTGCGGTGGGCCTTGGTCGCTATTAGAAAAGGCGTAGCTTGACATGACTTTCGGGTAACCATAAGGCCATGCCAGCATAAACATGTTGGCTAAGCGATAAAGCGCGTTATCTCGATGCGTCAAAATATTGCTGCCGCCCGCACCGTGGCCACGCTGGTTATCGTGGTTGTCGGTAAATACGACGGCTTGTTCGCTCGGCAGCAGGGCAGGCGATTCGCCAAACTGCTGAAGGTTGGCAAGGGCTTGATTGTTGAAAATATCACCAAGAGACGCGCCGTAGCGAAACTCGGTGATATCCGCCGTGCCTTGATACTCCGTGGCACTGATCGCTTCGCCCCCTAGGTCAATCACTTCCTGAAAGGCATAAAGCGGAGCGTCTACCTGCGCCAGAATTTCCGCAATATCGCTGGGTGCCATATGCTTGGCTGCATCGATCCGAATACCTCTCACACCCAGTGCTGCCAAGGTATCCAGGTAATCCGCAATACGGCTCTGCACAGTGGGGTCGCTCGTGTTCAGATCGGGCAAGCCAACTAACTGACATTGTCGAACGCTTTCGGCATTTTGCGCATAGTCGCTCTGTTCGATGCCGCAGGGTTCGTGGAAGTCGTCGCGTTGATAATGGGGATAGCTCAGTGCTTCACTGTCATAAGAGGAGCCTGCAATGCCCTGGCCCTTGCCGTGGGCAACATGGTTAATCACCGCATCCGCATAAACATCGACCCCCGCTGCGTTACAGCGCTGCACCATATCAGCAAATGCTTCGCTGGAGCCGCTGCGGCTTTCAAGTTGATAGCTGACCGGTTGGTAGCGAGTCCACCAAGCATCACCCTGAATGTGCTCTTGTGGGGGCGAGACCTGTACGGCTTTAAATCCTTTTGGGCCTAGCCAATTTTCGCACTCCTGGGCAACGTCCTCCCACTGCCACTCAAATAAGTGTACGAACGTGTCGGCGCTAGCAGGTTGCGCGGAAAGCCCTATGCTCAGTGTCGCGCTGGTAGCCAGGGCAACGGAGTATTTCGCAAACATAAGATCACCTTTGTTGTCATTGTTGCTCATAACATGACGGTATGCAGGGTGACTCAAACCCTCCTCGCGAGCCTGTTAAGGGGCGTAGATAAGAGGAGGAGGGCGTCTACTTGTGGAAAACGTCAGCAAAAACCCGCGTGAACCCTCGCCCACTCGGGCGGGGAGGTAAGCGGGGGCCGCACAAGCGGCCCTATTCTGGTGTCTTCTGTCCCTGCACATAAGCCTTGAGCGTCTCGATAGTGGCTCCGCCTGCGCTACAAGCGAAATACGATCTCGACCACAGCACGGCGCTCTTGCTGAGGCGCGGAATATGGGCATTCAAGAACCGCACCCGTCGGGACGACGTGGATTTCAAATTGTTGACCAGCACACTGATCGACAGCCTCGGCGGATATTCCACGAGCAGGTGAACATGGTCTTCTTCACCATCGAACTCAAGGATGCGGCAGTCGAGTTTTTCGCAAGCTGATTCAAATGCCTCTCGGAGCTGCCCTATCATGTAGCCGTCGAACACTTTGCGCCGATACTTCGTCGTAAAAACAAGGTGGACGACTAGCCGAGTGACGCTATGCCGCCCTCGCCGATAACTTTCATACACACTCACTTTACATTCCTCGTTATAGTCCTTAATCTCTGGCTATTATAGCAGTGAGCACTGACATGCTGAAGGCCACCAAGGTACGCATCTATCCCACGACCGAGCAGGCGGAGTTCCTGAACCGCCAGTTCGGTGCGGTACGTTTCTGCTACAACACCGGCCTTCGCATCATGTCGCATCGCTACAAGCGTCACGGGCAGTCGCTGAGCGCCAAGCACGACATCAAGAAGCTGCTGCCGGTGGCCAAGAAATCGCGCAAGTACGGCTGGCTGAAAGAGGCGGATTCCATGGCGCTCCAGCAGTCTTGCATCAACCTTGATCATGCCTTCCAGCGCTTCTTCGACCCCAAGCAGAAGGCCGGCTATCCGCGCTTCAAGAGCAAGCGGGGCAAGCAGTCCAGCTATCACTGCGTCGGCGTCAAGGCCGGCGACAACTGGATCAAGGTGCCCAAACTGGGGCCGATCAAGGCCAAAGTTCACCGGCCTGTTGACGGCAAGCTCAAGAGCATCACGCTGTCGCGCACGGTCACCGGCAAGCACTACGCCTCGCTGCTCTTTGATACCGACCAGGCGACCCCCGTGCCGACCATGGACGTTGATACCTCTCGCGTCGTCGGACTGGACATGGGGCTATCCCATCTTGCTATCGACTCAAATGGCCGCAAGGTCGCCAATCCGCGCTTCCTCAAGCAGGCGCAGAAGAACCTCAAGCGCAAACAGCAGGCATTGTCACGCACGAAGAAGGGCAGCGCCCGCCGGGCCAAGGCACGGTTACTCGTCGCCAAGGCGTATGAGCGGGTCGCCAATGCCCGCAACGACTTCCAGCACAAGCTCTCTCGACAGATCGTTGACGATAATCAAGCGGTGATCGTCGAGACGCTGAAGGTCCGCAACATGATGAAAAACACCTGCCTCGCCAAGCACATCGGCGATGCGTCCTGGCATGCCTTGATGACCAAGCTGGACTACAAGGCCAGGGAGCAGGGCAAGCATCTGGTCAAGATTGACCCGTGGTTTGCCAGCTCCAAGACCTGCCATGTCTGCCAGCACAAGATGGACGCCATGCCGTTGAACGTCCGGTCGTGGGAGTGCCCCGCCTGCCACACACAGCACGACCGGGACATCAACGCGGCGCTGAACATCAAGCATCAAGGCATTATCGAGCTGAAGGCGGAAGGGCTGTCCGTCTCTGCCCATGGAGGCTTGCGTAAGTCCGGCACATCGTCGGCAGCTGCCTGAGAAGTGGGAAGCCTCGCCCGTGGCGCGTCAGCGCGTAGGGCGGGGAGCAGTCACCAATGGTGCGTAGCTCCTGTTCGATAGGACGCGCGACCAAGGCTTCGATTTGTTCGGGAGTCGCCCCTGGGTACGGTGCCAGCACGGTGGCAATCCGCGCGACAAGGTGTGGGTCTTCCGCCCTGGGAAGGGTCTGGATAGCCGATAGCCCCGCGACAATGAGCAAGCCAAGCGACAGCGCCAGCAGGCGGCGATTAAACAACCACTCAATGCGCTGCATGGGCCACTTCCTCACTGAGCGTGACCTGCTGCCCAGGCGTGATGCGGTGAGTGCCACTGCTAATTAATCGCATACCGGGGGCCAACGTGCCGCGCACAAAGGCGTCGTCGCCTTCAGTATGCAGCAGCTCTACGCTCGCCTGTGCCACACGGTAGCGCTCATTTTCCTGAGGTTCGGCAACCAGTACGTTCCACAACCCGCGGTCGGCGGCACGTAGTGCAGATAGTGGTACCCAGTAACCGCTAGCGGGCTCGGTAATTGAGTAGTTCAACTCGGCCAAATCACCAGGCACCGCGCGGCTGTTACTTGTCAGCGCCACCACCAGTGTTTGCGTGCGGCTGTCGCTATCCACCTGGGGCAGGCGAGCGAGTACCTCACCCGTAATTGGCTGGCCATTTACGTGCAGCGTCACAGACTCCCCCATGGTGAACGTCGCCGCTAGCCGGGCTGGCAAGCCAAGGTGCGCTTCTAAGTGGCGGGTATCCACGATATCGAAAGCCGCCGTGCCGCTGCTCATCAAGCTGCCCACATCAATATGGCGCTCTACCACCCGCCCAGCGAAGGGGGCTTTTAGGGTGCTGTCTTCTAAGTCAGCCGTGAGACTATCGCGCTCGGCCGCTAGGGCAGCGAGTCGCGCTTGCAGGGTTAAGCGGTCGGTGCGGGCTTGGTCCAGCGCCGTGCGGCTAGCAAAGTTACTCTGATTGAGCTGCGCTTCGCGTTCTTCCTGGCGCTGGGCAAGGGCCAAGCTGGCACGGGCTTCTTCGCTGCGCGCCGCCACTTCGGCTAAACGGCTCTCCAAGCGGCGGGTATCCAGACGGGCGAGCACCTCCCCTTGTTCAACCGCATCTCCGCGCTCGGCCAGTACGGCTTCCACCCGCCCCGCTGGTTCAAAAGCCAACGACACCGACTGGCGCGCCACCACCCGACCGGTTAAGCGCACTTCCCGCCTCAACGCATCTGCCTCGGCAAGCGGAATGGTTGCCACCTGTAATAAAGCGTTATCTGCCCCCTGCTGGCGTGCCTGCTGGGCACTACTGTGCTGGCTGGTTAGCAGGAGTATTACCACAACGGTAGCGCCTATCATCAGCAGTGCCGCCAGCATGCCGCGCAGCCGATGCCCCCAGGAAGTGTTTAACGTGCCCATGTTGGCCTCAAATGATTTATTCTTGAACGATAACGTTCACTATAATATGTGTACGCCACCGTTCAATAATTATTTATGCTTGGGCAGAGGTTAATTGCATGACAGACGCTCAACCGCCGTCATCTGACCAAAAACGCAGCGCGGGCCGCCCTAAAGATATGGCCAAACGTAATGCGATGATGGACGCTGCGGCGTGCCTGTTTTTCCGTAATGGCTTGGAGGCCGTCACCATGGAGGCCGTTGCGCGGGAGGCAGGCGTTTCCAAAGTAACGGTGTATGGGCACTTCACGTCTAAGGAAGCGCTGTTTGGCAGCGTGATTCGGCGGGAAACCGCGACGATTCGGCAAGGGTTGGAACAGCTCCCCGACACCCACGACGCGGTACGCCAGTCGCTCATTGAAGTAGGCATCGGCATGGTGCGCTTTTTACTGGAGCCCCATGTATTGGCGGTCGAACGGGTGATGAGTCAGCAGGGTGAACAGCACCCCAAGCTGTTACAGGCTTTTTTTGAGGCAGGCCCCTGGGCTATTAGCCAGTGGCTGCGGGAAAAACTGGAAGGACTGGCCAGCGCAGGCCACCTCACCCTGCCCGCCCCCGCGCTAGCTGCCGATCAACTCTGCAGCATGTGGCAGGGAATGCTGACCAAAGAAGTTCGTATGGGCGTACGCCCACCGCCCACGGATGACGAGCTAAAGCGCCAGATCACCAGCGCTGTAGACGTGTTTTTAATGGCGTATGGGCGGCGCTGATGCTCAGGCTATCGGGCACTGTCTACCTAGCGCCAAGACTTGAATGTGCCACTGCAATTGCTGGGCTTAACGGCCTGCACTTGGCCAGCACGATGAGGGCCTTACGCACCGCATCGGCGGGTCCGCCTCTTCTTATTCACACCGCTGGCGGTTGCCCCAGGATTTCTAAGCCTGTCCCCAGCTCGTTTTCAATTGCCTGACCCATTGCTAGCAGTTTGGCGTCTTGCCAAGGCCCTGCCAGCACTTGCAGGCCAACGGGCATACCTGCGTTGTCTTTACCAACCGGCAGCGTTAAGGCACATAGGCCTAAAAAATTAGCGATCACCGTGTTTCGCAGAGCATGCATGTTGGCTTTGGGGTAGGCGCCTGCCGGCTCAAGACTCTCGATAGTGGGCGGGGTAATCGCTACCGTGGGAGTCAGGACCGCATCGACATCTGCCATGCGAACGGCAGCCGATTGATAGAGCGAGTCCAAAATCGTGCGACGACGTACATACTCCCAGGCGGGCATATCATCTGCCGCTTTGACGCGAGCGGCGACGTTAGGGTCCAGGGAGTCAATCATCTCGGGCAGTTCCGTCTTTAGAAACGATGCTAGCTCTGCCGCCGCCACGCCACCTAGCTTGAACAACTCATACGCCTCGTCAATCCCAGGCAGTTCCAACGTGACTATCCGCGCCCCTGCAGCCTCCAGCCGCTTAATCGCAGCACGAACGGTTTCCGCGACACCTGGGCTGCAATCGTCCCAGAAAAACGTTTCCGGCACCCCAAAGGTCAAACCGGCAAGCATAGGTGTTGCTGGTACTCGATCATTCTGACCGCAAAGGCTGCCATCCAGTGCATCAAACGCAAAGGCAAGGTCATCGACCCGATGCGCCAGTAATCCTGGGGTATCCAGCGTACTTGAAAGCGGCACAATCTGCTCGGTCGACCAGCGTCCGGCGGTAGTTTTCAAGCCAACTACACCCGTCATAGAGGCAGGAATACGCACTGAACCGGCGGTATCAGTGCCTAACGCCAAGCTTGCCGTGCCACCCACTAACGAAACACCCGCGCCTGAGCTGGAGCCACCAGGCGTGCGGTGCTGACGTGCATCCCACGGGTTGCGCGGTGCTCCCCAGTGGGCGTTGGTGCCCAGTCCACCAAAGGCAAACTCAACGGTGTGGGTTTTACCCATCACAGAAGGCAGCTGTTTTAATAGCGTGCTCACCACCGGGCCGGGACGCTCCCAGCGCTTCGGCAGGCGTTGGGAAGAGCCTGCATAAGTCGGAAGCCCCGTCACGGCGTAGATATCCTTGATCGATACCGCCATGCCCATTAGTGCCCCCGCATCACCACCTTGGGCGAGCACCGCATCGGCAGCTTTTGCCATTGCCAGTGCCTGCTCGCCGTTCCAAGTGAGGTAGGCATGGTCATGTTGGCCGCGCTGCTGATAAGCAGCGATTGCCGCTTCGGCCAACGCGGTAGCCGTCAGCGTGCCCGCCCGAAGCCGCTCTCGCTGCTCACGCAACGGTAGAAAAATGGGTGAATCCTGCATGCTTTACGTACCTTTGTGGGTGCTTAACGCACTTCAAAAATAGCTTCGACTTCCACCGCCGCATTACCGGGTAGTGTCGCGACTCCGATGGCGGTTCTAGCGTGACGCCCTGCATCGCCAAAGAGCGCGACAAAAAGCTCGGATGCCCCGTTGATCACCAGCGGCACATCGTGAAAGCCCGGCGCCACATTGACGAAGCCATTCATGCGCACGCAGCGCACCACGCGGGAGAAGTCGCCATCGACAGCATCGCTCAATTCAGCCAAGAGGTTCAAAGCGCACGCCTGGGCCGCTAGTTTTCCGGTTTCAAGATCGAACTCACCCCCCACCTTGCCAGGATAGAGAACATCACCGTCACGCTCACAGATCTGGCCCGCTAAAAACAATTGGTTGCCTAACCGGGACCAGGGCAGAAACAGGCCACGCGGTGTTGGAATCGCCGGTAACATAAGGCCCTGCTCTGCCACCGCTTGTTCAATCGTTTTGCTCATGGTTCGTTGTCCTTATTAACTAACGTATTCAAGCGATTTATTAATAAATCAGCGAGGGCAGCCAAGTGCTTAGCCATGGAACGTAAGTGATGATAATCAGCGCTATCAACATCAAACCAATCAGCGGCAGGCAGGCCTTAAAAACTTCCTGCAGCGACATTTTAGATATCGCCATGGCAACGAATAGGTTCAACCCGACCGGCGGGGTAATCATCCCTACTGAGAAGTTGATCAGCGTGACCACCCCAAAATGCACCGGGTCCACGCCCACCTGGGCCGCAATAGGCTGCAGCAGCGGCGAGAGCACGATGATGGCGGAGGCGCTGTCGAGGAAGAAGCCAGCAACGATCATCACGACATTAAACAGCGCCATGACCTGAAACGGATCGTCAGTCCAAGACAGCACCTCACCTGCCAACTGACTGGGCGTACCGGTAATGGCGAGCAGCCAAGAGAAAGCAGAGGCACCCGCCGTAATCAGCAGCAGCGTCGCGGAAATCAAACCAGAGCTTCGTAGCGTTCCCACCAGTTCCGTTACGTTAATGGTGCGATAGACCACCATGCCGACAAACAGGCCATATACGCAGGCGACCGCCGCCGACTCGGTCGGAGTAAAGACGCCACTATAAATGCCCCCCAGCAGAATTACCGGCAGTCCAAGGCCCCAGGCAGCATCTTTAAAGGCGACTAAAATTTGCCGCAGCGAAGGAAAAGGCGCGCGTTCATAGCCTTTGAGGCTGCTAAAGACGATGCAGTAGGCGATGAGAATAGAGGCAATCACAATGGCGGGCAGCAGACCTGCTGCAAACAGCCGTCCCACCGAAGTACCGGTCACTGATCCGTAGATAATCAACGCAATACTCGGCGGCACGATCGGCCCCAAAGTACCGGCAGTGGCTATCAACCCAATCGCAAAGCGCTTATCGTAGCCAGCAGCGACAAGCGCCGGGAACATGATCGAGCCAATCGCCACCACCGTGGCAGGGCTTGAACCGGAAATGGCCCCGAAGAAGAGGCATGACAGCACCGTGGCCGCTGCCAAGCCGCCTGGCACCCACCCTACCAACGCCTTGGCAAGATTGATCAACCGGTCGGAAAGCCCGCCAATCCGCATCAGCTCCGCCGCCAGAATAAAAAACGGAATTGCCATCAGCGAAAAGTTGTTCATGCCGGTAAACATGCGCATCGGCACGATGACAGGATTGGTGGCGCCAAAGAATTCAATCGCAAGAAACACCGCCAATGCCAAGGAAGCAAAGATGGGTAGCCCAAGCAGTAGAACGGCAAAAAAGATCGGTAATAAAGCAGTAATCATGGTCGCCCTCCAGGGTTAAATGAGCTTATCCGACTCAGCCACAAGCTCTTCGGAGAGACTCACCGGAGGCTTTTTCCAAACTTCATTGATGACCCATAGATAACGCAGAATCAGCAGAACACCGGATACGCCTATCGGCAGATAGAACCATGCCATCGGCAGGCGAAGTGCAGCGGTTAATTGCCCACGGTCCAGTGTGCTGAAATAGAGGACAAAGCCGTAATAGGTCATGAAGCCAGCGAAGACGATACCGATCAGTGCTGCGATCATGTGCAGCCAGCGGTTCACAGCGGGCGAGGCAATGGCATTCAGCACATCCACCGAAATATGCGTGCCATGGCGCACACCCATACTGGCGCCTACAAAACTCATACAGATAATGGAGTAAATAACGACTTCTTCAGCCCAAAATAGCGAACCGCTAAAGCCGTAGCGATACACGACTTGGATGGTAGTGAGGATGGTCGCAATCGACATGAAAACGACCATCGCCACACTTTCCAAGCGATCAAGACATTTGTTGAGCGCTTCGAACATGAGATATCCACACCCCTAATGGGTCAGCAGAGAACAGCTTTATTGATAAAGCTTAGACTTAATACTCGATACCTACTGCGTCATAAACTTTATGTAGCAGCTCCGTAGTAACGATATCTTCATACTCTTCATGCACTGGCATACTGGCTTCAATAAAGGCGTCACGCTGCTCTGAGGTGAGTTCGTTGATCGCAATTTCGTCTTTAATCTCCTCCAAGATGGTTTCTTCGTCCTGCAGTGTTAGCTCACGGGAAGTGTCTCGACCGTTATCGAAAGCTTCCAGCATGACCGCCTGCAGATCTTCCGGCAGCGAGTCCCAGGAGTCCTGATTCATTACTGCAGCATAGGCGTGGTAAGCGTGATTGGTTAGCGAGAGATAATCCTGCACCTCATGGAAACGCATGGTATAGATATTGGCCAGTGGGTTTTCCTGACCCGACACCACGCCTTGCTGCAGGCCGTTGTAAACCTCGGTGAAGGCCATTGCGGTGGCGTTAGCGCCCAGGTTTTCATAGGTGGAGATGATGATAGGCGCCTGCATGGTACGCATGCGGATGCTATCCATATCCTCAGGAGTTTCGATCGGGCGATCATTGTTAGTGATATGGCGGAAACCCGCGCCCCAGAAGTTAACGCCATACATGTTATGGCCACTTAAGGTATCGAGGATTTCACGGCCTACTTCACCATCCAGGGTTTCCACCATGGTGTCGTAATCGGCAATTAAGAACGGTAAATCCAAAATCTGCATGCGTGGCTCAAAGTTGCCCAGCGTAGCAGTTGGGGGAATACCGATATCGACTAGGCCCATTTGAACCTGCTCAATAATCTCAACGTCACCACCCACTTGCGCAGCAGGTAATACGTTAATTGCAATACGACCGTTTGACTTCTCTTCTACCTCTTCTTTAAAGCGTAGCGCCGCCTGACCGTTAGGTGTGTCTTCAATTAACACATGGGCGAAACTGAAAGTGTAGTCTGCTGCATGAAGCTGGGCAGCTCCTAAAGAAGCGACTGCAATGGCAGCAGAGAGTGTGGCTTTCTTTAATGTTAGTTTCATGTCCAGCACCTTATTTAGTTATGGTGAATTACTCTTTTGTTTCCTGAGACCTGAGCAGGATTAAATGCTCAGGACATAATGCGCTCCATCGCCTCCCCTAGCGCTGCGCTTGGGGTATTGCTCAGTAACAGTGCAAGGGCAAGCCTTGCCTTACGTGCACTGATATCGTTAAGCATTAGCACTCCAGCCGACGCTAAGTCGGCTAAACTGCCGCTAAATTCATAGCTAGTGTTTACCGGTCCTTGAGCGCAGTTACTGACTATCGCTATGGGGACACCCGCGTTAATCAGCTCTTTGATCGGAGCCATCCAACTTGGAGGCACATGACCACGCCCCAAACCATCAATCACAACAGCTTTTGCCCCACTCTCAATACAGGCTTTTAGTAACGCCGGAGAGGCATCCAAATAGGCGGGAAGCAGGTCAACTCTGGGTAACGGGAAGTCCCATCCCGTCATGGGTGAAGTGATCGCCGCAGCCGTGTAATAAAGCTTCACCCGACGACCATCGACATACCCCATTGGCCCTACGCCTGGGGCTTCAAAACCATTCAGTTGAAAACTATTTACCTTGCGTGCGTAGCGCGCTGCAAAGATCGACTCATTAAATACCACTACGCAGCCCAACTGACGCAATTGGTCATCTGCCGCTGCTACAACGGAATCACAAATATTTTTAAAAGCATCAGTGCCTAATTGGTGGGGCGCCCGCTGAGAGCCAGTGATCACGCAAGGCTTATCAATGGGTAATGTCAGCGAGAGAAAATACGCTGTTTCTTCTAACGTATCGGTGCCATGGGTGATCACTAAACCATCGACCTCTTCACGGTCTAACGCCTCCCGGCCATGACGATAAAGCTCAGCAAGGTCAGAGAGGGTAATCGCATTACTGGGCTTCTGTAGGATTGATACCACTTCTAACGTGATATCAGCGCCCTGCGGTAACGTTACCTGACTGAGCAAATGTTCACCGCTCAATGCACCTGATTCACTACGACCTGACTCGCTAGGCTTGCTAGCAATAGTGCCGCCAGTTGTCAGTACCACTATGCGCTTCTTCGTCATGCTAATTCTCGCTTCAGCGTGCTTGGGCCTACCTAAACACCAGACATCAGATGTCTGATATCATGCTAGCCCTAAAAACAAACCATAATCAAGGCAAGTAATAAAACCAAAGCAAGATAAACATATTCTTTTTAAATATATGCAAGCAAACGCCTGGAGCCGCTAGGCTTAAGGCATTGATAGAATGGGATAGACATCCATGAGTCACGCGAGGCCTACATGAGTTTGAAACACCAGTACGAGACCACTTTCTCGAACAAGCCGCCTTTTGGGGATTCAATGGAGCGCAGTTCTGTAGCGCTACAACTTCTCGAACGCATAAAAAGCGCTTTGATACGTGGTGACCTGAAGCCTGGTGATTACCTGCCCTCAGAGACGGAGCTAACCCAAAGCTTAGGAATTGGAAAATCCAGCGTGCGTGAAGCCATTAAAATGCTACAAGCCATTGGAATTGTGGAAGTAAAACGAGGTCAAGGTACCATTATTCGCCGTGAACCAGGCACACCGCTAGTGGATCCTATGGCGTTTGGGATGATCCTGGCACGAGGCATGACGCGAGATGTACTGGAGTTTCGTCGCATGTTCGAACCGGCTTATACGCTTCAAGCAATGCACGGGGCAACGGCAGAGGATCATCAGCGTATTCAGCAGAGTATCGACGCCATGGAAGAGGCCATCCGCGCGAGCGTTCAGACTTCAAAGCACGATATAGCCTTCCATCGCGCCATTCTACACAGCACCCATAACCCCATGACCATCCGCGTCGGGGAAACCTTACTGCAACTAACCGAAGCCGCATTGGAAACTTCCATGCGCTCACTTCCCGAAACCGCACTGAAGGACCATAAAGCTATCTATGCGGCTTTCAAAGCAGGCGACACCGCTGGTATCCATGCGGCGATAGCCACCAGCAGCGAAAGCTGGGAAACCAATCTCACCTATGAAGATGACAGCGAGTTGATAAAGGCACCTCGTTAGCCGACTTTACAATCTTTCCGAATGACTAATGACGTCAGCTCATCCTTCACGAAAAGCCTCCACCACCCGCTCGGCCAACACTTCGCTGGCATCGCCACTACCAGGCCGTTTAACCAGCGCTACCTGATAATCGCCCAGCGGGGGAAGCAAATCACGAGTGAGACGTTTGAGCGGGGGGCGAATTAAGCTTTTTGGAAACGGTGAAATAGCCAGATCCGCCAACATGGCGGCTTCTTGCCCGGCACAGTGGTCGCAGGAGTAGGCAATTCGATAGTTCATCCCAGCGCTATCCAGTGCCTGGAGTGCAATTCTACGCCATGCACAACCCTGTTGAGCCAGGGTCACCGGCAGCGGCGTACGCTGTACGGCAACACCATCTTCACGACCCGCCCATACCAGCGGCTCGCTATGCACAATCTCGCCACGCCTCGCCTGCCCAGGCTCTCCCGCCATCACCAGAGCCAGATCAAGTTCCGACTCATCCAATCTTGCGAGCAGCTCTACGCTGCGGCCAACAATCACATCGACCTGCACGGCAGGATGAGAGCGGGCAAACTGGGCCAGTACGGTGGGCAGTACACGCCAGACAACATCATCGGTTATGCCCAGGCCTACACGCCCTTCCAGTGCCGGCGCCAAGAATTGAGTCACTGCCTCAGCATTGAGTTTCAACAACCGCCGACTATAGCCAAGCAGCACTTCCCCCTCTGCCGTCAATCGCACCTGGCGCGCTTCACGCACAAAAAGGTTCTGCCCCAGTATCTCTTCCAGGCGTTTGATCTGCATGCTCAGCGCGGAAGGAGTCCGAAACAATTGCTGGGCAGCGCGAGTAAAACTGCCACTTTCCGCAATTGTTACAAAGGTACGCAGCACCTCGCTATCCAGTAATGGCAAAGCGGCCCGATTAGTCTCCGCACCAGCGAACTGATTCATCACAGCACCTTTCAGAAAAACTTAAGGCACAGTGTAATTCTTTTCGTTTGATTGATCCAAGGTTGAGCATCAAGCTAGTGATCAGAGGTCGCGCCCCTCCTTCTTATTGACATACATGACACCCTTTCAGCAGGCGTAATGCCACTAGAAAGCAGGTGTACGTTGGAGGTGTGCGATGAAAAAATAGCGATAAAAGGCGTCGAGCCTGAAGATGGCTCGACGCCCTTAGAATGGCAATGACGCTCTGCATGACCGCTATGGTGGGCGGGGCGGTTTACACCCCCACCGGCCCACCATCGCGCTTCTGAATCACCACGGTAGCCGCACGCGGGCGTACTTGACCACTCGCCGCCGCAGTGGCGTCTTGCACCAACGCACTAGCATCCGCTGGCCAGTTGCCGGGGTGCTGGATGTTGATGAACAGCGCGGTTTTATCTGGCGTGGCAAAGATGCCGGTAACTTCACAGCCGTTCGGCCCCACCGCAAAGCGTTTGAGCTGTTGCTGGTTGCTGCTGTTGATCACCGGCCCCGTACCGCGAATATCCTCTAACCCTTGGGGCACCACGGCAAGTAGCTGGTCGTTGGTGTGCTCGGTAACGCCTTCATAGCCGTTGTCGGTCTGAATCCAGAGAATGCCTTGGCCGTCTTCACGCTCGTCGAACCACAGGCCATCGGGGCTGGCAAACTGGTTCATCTCGTTTAGCCCGGAGTGGTTATCGGCGTCATCGGCGGCTGCGCCAAACACAAACACTTCCCAGGTGAAGGCGTTGGGCAAGCGGCTCTCCCGCCAACGAATCACGTGCCCGGCCTCGTTATTGGCGCGGGGGTTCGCGGCGTTCGCAGGGGCGGTAGCGAAGCCAACGCCCGGCTGGGCAAGCTCGCTTCCGTCGTTGGTGAAGGTGGCATCGCTGCCCTCTTCACTGCGCTGGGTGTTGTTCGTCAGCGTTAGATACACCTCACCCGAGGCCGGGTCTACCGTGGCCCACTCGGGGCGGTCCATTGGCGTGGCGCCCATTAGATCAGCAGCATCGCAGGTGTTGATGATGATGCCTGCCAAGTCGTTCTCGGCTAGGCCAAGCGCAGCGGCCAACATGCGGCCATCCTGTGTCTTAGCATTCGGCGTTAAGGGCAGCCACTCGCCGCTGCCATCGGCATGGAAGCGGGCGACATAGAGCGTGCCGTTATCCATATACTTGCTGCCAATGGCGAGGCGGTCGTACTCCACGCCGGGGCGGTTGGCATCGGCAGGGTCCCAGGCGGCATCAGAGACGTACTTATAGACATACTCGTTACGGGCATCGTGGCCTGAATAGAACACAATGGGCTTGCCTGCTTCCAGTTTACCCAGCCAGCACCCCTCATGGCGAAAACGCCCCAGCGCCGTGCGCTTCACCGCTCGGGCGCCGCTGTAGGGGTCGACTTCTACCTGGTAGCCAAAAGTGCGCGCTTCGTTGCGGTAATCATCTTCGGCACGCTCACCGCGTGGAGTGATATCAAAGCGCGCAAACTCGCCGTTCTGTTCACTAGCATCGCCTGCCGAGGTATCCCAGCCATAGCGGCTTTTATCCGTAGGAATACCGATGCGCGCATCGTCTTGGAAGCGCTCGCCACGGTTGACGAAGATATCGGGCCAGTTCTCTTCACAGGCGATGTAAGTGCCCCAGGGCGTTACGCCGTTACCGCAGTTGTTGTTGGTACCACGGGTTTGCGTGCCGTCAGGGGAGAACTGGGTTTTTACGTAGTCGCTACCCGCCACGGGGCCGGCAAGATCCATCACCGTGGCGCTGGTGAGGCGGCGGTTATAGGGCGAATTGGCAACGTGAGACCACTGGCCGCTGGCGTCTTTCTCTACTTCGACGATCGTCACGCCATGGGCGTTGATTTCAGTGCGTGACTCGTCCGCTGGGCGCGCGCCCGCTTCGGCATTGGTCGGTCCACCTTGGGGTGCCCACAGCGCATCTTGGTCGATGTATTCGTTATTCAGTGCCAGTACAAAACGGCGCGAGGCGTTATCCGCATCCAGGGCAAAACCGGCCATGCCGTCGTGGTGCATGCCCACACTTGTCGCTTGGCGCTCGGGCGTCATGGGTTGGTCAGCCTGCCACTCTTGGCCTGCCTGCAGCGGCGTGCCCCAGGGCACTAACACTTGAGCCACGTATCCTTCCGGCACAACGATGGCGTCGATACGAGAACCTCGCACCGCTTCAAACGCGAGGGTTAGTGGCGTCTTCGCCTGTTCGCCTGCGAGTGCTTGAGCCGCACCGCCAAACCCCAGCATAGAAGCCGCCGCCAACCCCAGGCCGCCCCGCATTACGTCGCGCCGGGAGACGTGCTGAGCCAGTACCTCGGCAAATGGCTGGTTATGGCTGTGGTTAAACAAGCGGTGATCTTCGATTTCCTTGCTCATGGAGCCCCTCGTAGTCATGGACATGGTCATAACGGTTTTTTGAAGAGGCTAGTAGCGCAAAATGAAATATGTATGACGGGTAAGCGACTTTTTAATGACGGTTCGATGGCAGGCGCTATATGAATAATGCTGCGGATAAGCTCATCAGCCACCATGCGTCACTACGCTCTCCTTAATTATGCCGGTCAATAAGCCTGCATGGCTTTCAACCCAGGCTATCGCTAAGATTCATAGTGAGCCATCAAGCGCTTTCAAGTAGTTGTGTTAAAAATTAATTCCCCAAAGGATGGACTCTATGCGCGATGAAGAGAAATACACCAACACCGAGGAGCAGCTGCTCTATCTTCAAAAGTTGCTAGACGAAGAAGATACCGCTGCCTTAAACGAGCTGTTTAATGAGCTCGATATTTTAGCGATTGCACGCACTCTTGAGTCTTTTCCCGCCAAAACCCGTGATTTGCTGTGGGAGTACATTCCAGAAACGATGCTCGGCGAGGTGCTGGCCGAAGTCGATGAAGACATCCGTGCCGACTACATCGAAGACCTGACCGCCAGCGACGTTGAGCAAATTGTTAAGGGCCTGGATGCCCAGGAAGTCGCCGAAGTTCTCGATGTTGCTGACGAAGAGATCAAAACCACCGTCTACGCCAGTCTAGACCAGGAGATCCGCGCCCAGGTCGAGAATCTTCATGCCTATGAAGAGGACATGGTTGGCCGCTACATGGACCCGGAAACGGTCAATGTGAAGCAGGGCATGTCGCTGGAAGCCGTGCAGCGTTACATCCGTATTCATCACCTGCTCGACGATGACTCTCAGCAGATCATGATCACCGATAAGGACAAGCGCCTACTGGGCACCCTGACGCTGATTGATTTGGTCAAACAGCCCCAGGAGAGCACCGTGGACGAGTTCATGGACGATGCTCCCTACACGCTCAACGACCAGATGAAAGTCAGCGAAGCCGCCGCCCTGCTGCGCTCCAAAGAGCTGTCCTTTGTGCCGGTATGTGATAGCGACGGGCTACTGGTAGGCCAATTAAACGCCGCCGACGTACTGGAAATTACCCAAGACGATGCCGACATGACGTTGAAACACATGTCCGGCGTGAGCGACGAAGAGGAAGTGTTCACCCCGATTTTGCGCAGTGCCAAGAGCCGCGGCGTTTGGCTTGGTATCAACCTATTAACCGCCTTTCTAGCCGCCTTTGTGATCGGTCAGTTTGAAGCGGTGCTGGATCAAGTTGTAGCGCTCGCTATCCTCATGCCGGTGGTCGCTAGCATGGGCGGGATTGCTGGCAGCCAGACGCTAACGGTGGTCATTCGCGGCTTAGCGCTTGGGCAAATCGCCGGTAACAACAAGCAGTGGCTCTACAACAAAGAGCTGTGGGTGGGCATGCTGAACGGCTTGGTATGGGCGCTGGTGGTCGGCGGTATTTCCTACCTGTGGTTTAGCGACCCGCTCATTACTCTGGTCATCACGCTGGCGATTTTTATCAACATGAGCCTCGCCAATATGTCTGGTGTACTGATCCCCTTGGTACTCAAAAGGCTGCAAATTGACCCTGCTCTATCCGGCGCGGTGATCCTGACCACCGTTACGGATGTCGTTGGCTTTCTATCGTTCTTGGGGCTGGCGACGCTGATTATTTTGTGATCAACGTGATGACAAGGCGCGGCTGCCTTTCTATTCGCCCGCTAACTTTTATCTAATGCTATGCTGTTGTGCCCCGCCTCTGCGGGGCTTTTTATGTCGGTCGCTTTTGAACACTTTGAGAGACTCCCATGCTCCCGGATTACTCCCTTATCGCCTGGCTGTTGATTATCTTTTCTGTCTACCTCACCGGCGTCTCTAAAGGGGGCTTTGCAGGCGGCTTTGGCACGCTCTCGGTGCCGTTGATGGCGCTGGCGATTAGCCCGACCCAGGCAGCCGGGCTGCTGCTGCCGCTATTGCTGGTGATGGATGCATTTGCCGTCAAAGCGTGGTGGGGTAAGCACGATAGCGCGGAGGTATGGCGCTTTGTGCCGGGGCTGTTTATTGGAGTGACGGTGGGCACTTTGCTGTTTGGCAGCCTGAGCGAGCAGGGCGTGCGGCTGGTGCTGGGCATTCTCTCGGTCGTGTTTGCGGCCTATATGCTGCTCAAGCCCGTGGCGAAAAAACCCATTTCCACCTACTGGGCACTGCCCGCCTCTAGTGTGTGCGGCTTTACCAGCTTCATTGCCCACGCGGGCGCGCCACCGATGAACATGTACCTGATGCCGCGCAAGCTCACGAAAGAGACCTTTATTGCCACCTGTACGGTGACCTACGCGGTGGTAAACACTATCAAACTAGGCCCGTATATGTGGCTAGGCGAAGTCAACATGACCAGCGCCTGGGCCTCGCTGCTGCTTGTGCCCGTTGCTTGGATCGGGGTGCGTAACGGCCTCTGGCTACAGAGTCGCGTCAATGAAAAGCTGTTTTACCGCTTAGTCATTCTGGCCATGTTCTTAGTGGGGATTAACTTGGTGTGGCAGGCCGTGAGTTAGCCCCCTATTAGTGACTGCTCCCCGCCCTAAGCGCTGACGCGCCACGGGCGAGGCTTCCCACTTCTCAGGCAGCTGCCGACGATGTGCCGGACTTACGCAAGCCTCCATGGGCAGAGACGGACAGCCCTTCCGCCTTCAGCTCGATAATGCCTTGATGC